>CACSIN010000011.1 GCA_902705835.1 BD1-7 clade bacterium | reverse complement strand
GGAACNNTCACGGGNAANGGGGNGGNGGTGNGGCGTTGGGCGGGGTTGTGTCCGCCCGCAGTACATTTAAATTGCTGCGTCGTTGCGCGGCTTTTTCAATGGCGCATTGTAATCGTTCTGGCACCACGGGCTTCATCAAATAGTCGACAGCATTGGCATCGAATGCGCGTATTGCATGTTGCGGATGCGCGGTGACGAAAATCACCCGATTACAATTTAGCTCATCGATCATGGATATCATTTTGAAGCCGTCAATTGCAGGCATATCAACATCCAGAAACACCAAGTCAGGTTGTTCCTGTTCGATCAAACGTATGGCATCTACCGCATTGTCGGCTTCAGCAACAACCTCGACATGTTGTTGTTTGAGCAGGTATGTGAGTTCTGAGCGTGCATAGTATTCGTCGTCAACGACGATCGCTCGTTGGCGATGGTAGGGTGATTCGACAGACTGGCCTATATAGGGATCTTGTCGTCCTCGCAGGTTTGGCATAGTGGCTCCTTGTGCATTGCACAGGGCGTGTGATCCGTGATGGGGACACGCAGTATTGCCAGTGTTTCCTCGTTGGGAGTGACTTCCATTTGCAAACCATAATTGCGGCCAAACAAGCCTTTGGTGCGTTGGTTTATCAAGGCCATCCCCAGTCCGGTATCTGGCGATTTATTATGTTTTTCGGGTGATTGGTGAAGTAATCCGGCGCTGTCGCAGACGCTGATCAAACAATCATTACGATCGCGTCGGCTACTGATATTGATGGTGCCGCCCTCCGGTAAGCAGCCAATGCCGTGTTTAATGGCGTTTTCGGCCAGTAATTGCAAGCTGAATACAGGTACCTGTACGGATTGCAGCTCCGGATCGATCTGAAACGTGACACGTAGACGTTCACCAAACCGTTTACGTTCTATCGCAAGGTAGGCACGGACTTGCATCAGCTCGTCAGCCAGTGAATGGGTTTCTCGGTCGCTGGTCAGGTTATTACGGAAGAAATCAGCTAGCTGCAATATCAAGGCCCTAGCGTCGTCCGGTGATTGGCGTGTTACAGCATGCAAAGTATTCAAAGCATTAAAAAGAAAGTGCGGATTCACTTGTGCGCGCAGCGATTTCAACTCTGACGCAAGCAAGAGCTTTTGTTGTTGTTCCTGTGCTAATAAGGTCATACGGTGCGATAGCAGCGAGGCAATGCTGGCGACTCGATCGCGGGTTAGACGACTATCGCCTTGATCATCGACAAACCATAAATGACCACAGGTTTTTTGCCCTTGAATGATTCGTATAGAGCCGGTGGCGGCGGTGTTTTTGGGGGTATGTCCGTCAGTGACCACCTCATTCATGTCGATAGTCTCAAATAGCTCGAGGCCAACAACTTGGAGCTGTAGACGTTCGCGAATTAACGCCAGTAGATCCCGCATTTGCTCCGGTTCCATCGAGTTATCGAGCTTTTGCATGACTTGCCGTGAAATATCCAGCACGTCATCAAGGTAGCGGCTGGTAGCGATGGCTTGCAGGTTTAGTGTGCACAACATAAAGCCGACCCCGAAGGTGTTGGCAATCACCATGGGTGGTGCAACGACCCAGAGATATTTCATCACCGCTGCTACGGGCATACCTGTGGCGACAGATGCGGCAAAAATAGTGAGTTCGTGGGCCAGCATAATTGCTGCGGCGATACTCAGTGTGTGCAAGGGCGAAATTAGTTTTGCGCGTGAGCGTTGGCGTATCATGCGGTGGCCAATGGCGCCAGCCAGTGCAGCATCAACCAAGGTGGCGGCGAGAGCGGGCAGGGCAAGGTCGCCACCAACACTCATCAAGCGGTGAACACCACCAACGGTAGCGACAATAAGCGCGGGGATTGGCCCGCCGAGTAGGCCAGCAATAATGACACCTACTGGACGCAGGTTCACGATGCCTTCGCCATAGGGCACAGCTAACAAATTGCCGGCAATGGCTAACAAGGTGCCACTGATAATGATCGCGATGGGATCGCGGGCGAGTTTTTCTACGCTGAAAAATCCTTTTGCTGAACCTCTAACACTCAGCACGGCGGCAATACCTGTGTATGCCAGCACGAGAATTAACAGCCGTTCGAGAATCATAATCGACGGTCCTGACATCATGTACCTGGAGCAGTCACCTGCTCATCCCTTTTGTCGTTTCTCTTATTTTCCGGGGCGCTAACGGTGTGTTTAACCGATTTTAGGCGCCGAAAATGGTTGTTTGTTTTTGTATCGGCGCCTGATCTACGATACCTAGGGGCTACCGCATTCCAAGTACCAAATTCACATTCTGCCGGCAGTTACAGGCGAGCGGTATATATCACAGGGTGAGCGTGAGCTAATCACTGATTTATCGATAAACGGTATGCGGTGACAGTAATCAGGCAATTTTTTGAGCGGATATATACAACCAGGTAATGAACAGGCGGCATCGATCAATGTGATACCACGCTGATACATGTTAGGTGCCCCGTTGCTTGGCGGCGGTAACGGTTAATGCAAATGCGTGCCGTCTTGGTTCTTGGGTTTAGTCGTTTCTGTTGGCTTAGAGGGCGTTGCGGATGTTGGGCGAGGTGTTGCTGTGCCCTCAGGCTCGTGTCGTTTTTCTACGTTAGCGGGCGCTGCTGTTTTTTCCATATTCAGGAGTACCTGAGAATACTTACCGGGGTCCAATGACTGGAAGTAAGCATCCCATTGTGGCAACGAACCACGCATACGCTTGAAGTCTTCTTTTTTAACGACCATCACAATGGTGTCTTGAGATGCTTTCAGGCAGCCCGTGGTCATGCAATCGTTCTGGATAATACGCTCACCCCAGTGGTCGCCGGGTTTGAAGCGCCGACGAAAAGCTTCTTTGTGATCATCGCTGTCGACTTCCAGCAACAATTCGCCTTCGACGACGACATAAAAGCCATCGACCCATTCTCCTTTGGTATAAACGATTTCGCCCTCAGCAAAATGCATGTAATGGCAAGCCGGCTTGCCGGTTTGTTCCATATGCACGATATTCCGCGGCATGATGTAATCAAACGCCCAGTTCAGTGCAACCCGTATACGTGTCGACAAACCGGGTAACATGGAGATATAGACGCTGCGCCACATAAACCAGGCTAGCAGGCCATAAAAGTTGACCCCAAAGACATTGGCTACGGCGGAGTAGTTACCCAGCGATGCGAGAGAGCCTCGGGGTTGGTAGGCAAAAGGTTTGAGCGGTTTGTTGTCGATACTGGCGAGGATATTGTCGGCCAGCGTCGCAGCCTCGCGCACGGTAAACTGAGCTGTAGGTGGTGCGATATTGCCGTCAGCCATGGGGATGGCAGCGATATCGCCCAGTGCCCATACATCCTCAACATCTTCGACCTGCATTTGTGTGTTGGTTTTGATCTTGCCACGTTCCAGCGGCAAGCCGAGCGATTTCACAAATGCGGAGGGGCCATTACCAATGGTGGTAATGATGGTGGTGGTGTTGATGACATCGCCATCACTGGTGACTAGTGCGGTGGATGATGCACTTTTAACCCCGCAACCCAGGCGCACTTCGATACCGCGTTTCTCCAGCTTTTGTTTGGCATATTCGCTGAGTTTTTCAGTCAACTCGGGCAGGATACGTTTGCCGCGTTGAATCAGTATCAGACGAATATCGTCCATCTGGATATTCGGATAAAAATGTAGCGTGCGGCGAATCATTTCACTGAGTTCACCGATAGTTTCAACGCCTGAAAACCCGCCGCCGGCCACCACGAAGGTTAACAGGCGTTTTTTCAATACGGTATTTTCGGTAACGTCAGCCAGCTCTAGACATTGAATGACCTGATTCCGTAAATGAAACGCGTCGGCCAGATCTTTCATCGTCAGACTATGTTGTTCAAACCCGCGAAACAGGGATAAATCGGTAATTTGCCCAGATGCGATAATTAGATGGTCATAATCGAAGTGATGCAAAATACGTTTTCGGCCCTGCACGAGTTGCACCGTTTTGGCGACCGGGTCGATGCCTTTAACCTCGGCCAGTCGTACATGCACATCAGGCAGTAATAGGCGAAGTGGCGAGACGGCATCCTCAGCATTGATGGTGCCTGATGCGACTTCCGGCAGCAGCGGTTGAAAAACGAAGTAATTACGATCGCTGATTAGCTCGATATGTAGCTGGCCTTTGTTTTTTTTGGCCAATGTACGGGCNAAAAAAACGCCGCCAAAGCCGCCGCCGATAATGATGATTTTTTGCATAAACATCCCTGTAGCTTGAGGGTGACGCGCAGTGTTTGCAGCGATGTAACCGATACAACTGAGATCATTTCAGAGGCATCCGGTTCGCAAACACAGATCAAAGGTTGATTGGCTATTTTTTGATCGTAGTAGAGTAACTATAGAGCAGTAACGGGCGTGGGTGTGTCACAAAAATATGGAGAAACACTGCATTTTTTGTCTCTTTTACGGGATTTCGGCCGTTTTTAGTGAGTTTTTGTGCGATTTTATGGATTTTTGAGACTGTTACTGAATTTGAGTGTCCAACATTGCCCGAGCTAAACAGGTCAATAGACAATGGCTGAACGCCGTCTCAACCGATTGATTGCTTATACCGCCGCGGGCAGCTCGTTGGAGTTTTTCGATTTCACGATCTACGCGCTTTTTTCACCTTATATCAGTCAGACTTTTTTCCCGCAGAGCGACCATTATGCCGCGATGCTGGATACCTTCGCTGTGTTTGCATTGGGGTATCTCGCGCGGCCGCTGGGTGCATTGTTTTTTGGTCATTTGGGTGATACCCGTGGTCGTCGTAATACGGTTATTCTGACGGTTGGATTGATGTCTCTCAGCACCCTGACAATTGGTTTGCTGCCGGGGTATGCCGTGTTAGGCATTTGGGCGCCGGTGCTATTGGTCTTATTTCGTTTGTTGCAGGGTATTTCGCTGGGCGGCGAGGTCACTGGTGCTGCGGTGTTTGTGGCGGAGCACCTGCCACCGTCGAACCGCGGCAGTGGGGTTGCGTGGATCTACGCCGGTGTGACATTCGGCAATGTGATTGCCAGCCTGTTTGGTGTGGTGTTGGGCACGTGGCTCAGTCATCAGCAGATGGTTAGCTGGGGCTGGCGGGTACCGTTTATTTTTGGTGCTGTATTGGGTTTTATCAGTTACCGATTGCGCACCGTGGCGTTGGAATCGCCGGTATTTCGTCAAGCGTTGGAGTGTGCTGAGACGACCACCGTTCCACTTAAAATCCTGATGCGTAACCACGGACGAGCGGTGATTAAGGGCATTGGCATTACGGCTCTTATGGCGTCGTCGATCTTCACCTTGCTGTATTTACCCGCGTATTTTTCTCACCAATTGCACATGTCAGCAGAACTTGGGTTTCGTTACTCGGCGTGTAATTTTTTGTTGCTGGTGGCCAGCTGTATTGGCTTCGGTTATATGTCAGATCGAGTTGGCCGCCGTCAGTTGTTGATCTTTGGCAGCGGGCTGATGTTGATTATTGGTTATCCGCTTTTTGCCTTGCTGAGCGAAGTTGGCGGCAGTGCGATTTGGTTGTTTTCAGGGTTATTTGCCATCATGGTCGGCATGGTTAACGCCAGTTATGCGTGTTTACTGGTTGAGCTGTTTCCAACGCAGGTGCGCTACAGTGGCATGAGCCTTAGTTACAATCTGGCTTTTGCGATCTTCGGTGGGTTGTCGCCGTTGGTGAATACCTGGTTGCAACACATCATGGGGAGTGCATTTTCTCTGTGGTATCTACTGGCGGCATCAGCGTTGTTGAGTTTAGTGGCGGGGTTGATGACGCAAGAAAAGCTGCACCAGGCACTGTAGATCAGCTGTTAGGCGCTCTTTCTCCTGCACACTCCCTTTTGTATCCGGTGTTTCAGTGTATGTGGTGAGGTACTGGCTATAATACCTATGGCCAGTACCTCAACGTGTTGGCATTATCAAATAAACCCGACATCCCGATCGCCTGTTTCCTCAACAGGCGCTTTGGCGGATTCCGCCGCCCACTGGCTGGCTTTGATATAAGTGGCCAGTTTTTCTGGTGTGGTCATATCAAACAACAAATTAAGCGGGATATCGATGTTAAAGTGCTCGCGTATCTGCACGACGGCGCGTGAGGCGGCCAATGAATGCCCGCCCAGCTCGAAGAAGTTATCAAGTACGCCAACACGGTCAACACCTAACACACGGGCAACAATCTGGCAGATGGCCGCTTCGGTGTCGTCGCGCGGTGCGATATATTCCACGTGCTGCGTTTGCTGATCGGCAGTAGGCAGTGCCTTGCGATCAATCTTGCCATTGGCCGTCAGTGGCCAACTTTCGAGCAATACAAAGTGCTGCGGAATCATAAATGCTGGTAAGTGTTGAGTAAGGTCGTTACGCCAGTGGTCAAGATTGACGTAGGTTTTCTCGCAAACGGCATAGGCAACCAGTTGGTTGTCTTGAAGCATTACGAGGTTTTCTAACACGCCGGCTTGATGTTGTACGGCGTGTTCGATTTCGCCCAACTCAATACGTTGGCCGTTGATTTTCACTTGGAAGTCGTCGCGAGCGACAAACTCCACCGTACCATCCGGCAAGTAGCGCCCAAGATCCCCTGTGCGATAGAGTTGGCCGTCGCCAAACGGGTCGGGCAAAAACTTCTGTTGGTTCAGCGCATCATGATTGAGATAGCCTCGACCAACGCCGGCGCCAGCGATGCATATTTCGCCAATTAGTCCGGTCGGTAGAAGTTGCTGGTTGTTATTCATCACGTAGACTTTAACGTTATCGTTAGCGCGGCCAACCGGAATATTGCGGTCGTACCAGCTGGCGATATCGGTTACTGGATAAAACGCAGCGATATCCGTGCATTCGGTTGGGCCGTAGTTGTTGCTTAGACGAACCTGACAAAAATCGCTGTTAACCCAGTTTTGCAGGCGCTCGGCTTTGATGGCTTCACCACCAAAAACGATATCTTTCAGTGATGCCAGTGACTGCAAGTCGGTATGGTCTTCCACTAACGGATAGAATGCGCTTGGTGCACAGTTGATGGTGGTTACCTGATGCTGGCTGATAAGGTTATGAATCGCTTGGCTGTCATACTGTGGCATCGCCGACAGAATCAACTGGCTACCGCTGACTAGCGGTGCAAACAGGTTTTTCTGCGTTAGGTCGAAACCCAGTGCACTGATAATCAACACGCGGCTGTTGGCATCTAACGCAAGCTCGCGTGTATACCACTGCAACAGGTTGATTTCACCAGCGTGGGTAACTGCCGCGCCTTTCGGTAAGCCGGTAGAGCCGGATGTGAAAATCACATACAGCATGTCCTGAGCGTCTGTGTTAGCGGGCAAGTTGCCGGTTGGTAGTGCTCGAATGACTTGCGTTTGGGCGTTGTCGGTATCCAGTATCAAACAATCACCGGCAAACGCGGCAAAGTTATCGGCGTCGGCGTCCAACGTAAGCAGGATGTGAATCTGCGCCGTTGCCAGCATATGCTGAATACGCTGAGTGGGGTAGTTCGCATCGATAGGTACATAGGCACCGCCGGCTTTGAGTACCGCTAAAATGCCGACCATGGCATCGATACAGCGTGGCATACCAATACCAACACGCACATCGGTACCAACGCCGAGATCATGCAGGTGGTGCGCCAATTGATTCGCACGTTGATTGAGCGATTGATAGGTAATTGTGCCGTTGTCGTCGTGAATCGCGATGGCATCCGGCGTACGTGCAGCTTGTGCTTCAAATAAACTGTGCACAGATGGCGCGCTGGCAAAGGGTTCATCATGACGCTGTGTATGCGTTTGATGATAAACCTGCTGCATAAACTCTGGCTTCAATGTGAAGTTGAGGTCGGCAATTGTGTCGGCGCCTTTGATGATTTGCTTGTTCAGCGATCGAAAGCGTTCAAGGAAGTCGTAATCATCGAATAAGCCATCCTGAAAATATAAATCCAGCATCACTTCGTTATCGAGTTCTTTGACAATAAACTGCACGGCACCTTCTACGTAGGGCGGTGTTTCTGCACAACGTGTGCGCTCACCCTGCATATCAAAGGCTTGCGGCAGGAAGTGATAGTAGTTGTACATAAACTGCAGGCGGCCTTGGGGGGCCAACTCATTAACCAAGCCTGCAGAAATATCGATCGCCGCGCGGGTTTCTTTGTGATGCTGGCTGGCGTAACGCACCAGCGTTTTAATGTCAGTGTCAGCGTCTAACAGCGTTTGTGGGAAGACAAATGGCGACTGTTGGAAGAAACACCCGAGTTCCATTAACCAGGTTTTATTCCGTTTAGCGTGAAATTCGGTAAAGAAAAAGTCATTGTCAACGCGGCAATAATTAGCGATTAACAAGCCGTAGATCATTTTGAAATACAAGACAGGTTGGGTGCGTTGCTTGCGACAGAAGCTTTTTATCTGAGCCCACAACGTCGGTTCAATATCCAGTCGCCGCACTTGATGGTGGGGTTGTTGGCCTGCGTGCCTGAGTACTTGTTGAGGGAAGTCGAGGGCGCTGCAGTTGGCCAGTTTGTCTGACCAAAACTGACGAGTCTGTGCGTTGTCGACTTTTTGGCGGTTATCCAAAATATACTGCGGA
This sequence comes from BD1-7 clade bacterium, assembly GCA_902705835.1. Taxonomy (NCBI): domain Bacteria; kingdom Pseudomonadati; phylum Pseudomonadota; class Gammaproteobacteria; order Cellvibrionales; family Spongiibacteraceae; species BD1-7 clade bacterium. The sequence goes on along the minus strand of CACSIN010000011.1, from coordinate 54,175 downwards.
TAGTTTTCGGCCTGGCGTTTGGCGTTGCGGCAGTGGCCCTCGGCCAGTAAAGCTTCGTAGTAATCGATATGTAATTGTGCGGCGTGAGCCATAGCGATACCGTCAAGAATCGCGTGATGGCACGACATCAACAGCACGGTGTGATCGTCAGTGATCTGCATCAGGGCATAGCGGAAGTACCGGTTATGCTGATAGTGCTGTGGCTGGTAGATAAACTCATCAATGCGTTGATCGATTTGCTCGGCTGTTAGGCATTCAGTGCGGTAATCAAAAACTTCAAGATTGAGCGCCCGCTGACCAAAAACCACTTGATAGGCGAATTCACCATAGGCATGACGATTGGTGCGGAATTCGGTTCGCAGTGTTAATTCATCGTCACACAGGCATTGCAACGCTTGCTGCCACAGTGCTTGATCCACGGCAAAACGGGGCTCGATACGATACCCCAGCGTATTGGCGCGGCCATCAGGATTTAGCTGTTGCCCCATTACCATGTCGTATTGCATGGCAGTGAGTGGGTAGATGGCTTCGACGTCATCGTTTGCGACGCGGCAAGCCTCAGCGAGCTCGTGTTGATCAAACAGCTGCAGCGCATTGATTTGCGCATCGGGTGCTGTCAGAGCTGCATCGATCAAGCGGGTGTAATGGTGCACCAAGGTTTGCACGGTATCTGCATCATATAAATCGGTGTTGTATTCGGCATTGAGGCTGAAGCCGTCAGCGGTTTCGATAACAATCAGCGTGATGTCGTATTTGGCCAGCACATGGTCATAATCCACTGGGCTGATGTTCAGGCCATCTGGCTGCTGCAAGCGGGTGAAGGTTTCGCCGATAAAGCTGAAGCCTACCTGCGTCACCGGTGGGTAGCTGAGATTACGTTCTAGCGGTAGTTTCTCTAGAATCTGTTCAATCGGAATATGCTGATGGGCAAATGCACCGAGACACTGATCCTGCGTTCGCTGGCACAGCTCCAGTACGCTCGGGTTACCGGATAAATCCTGACGAATAACCACGGCATTGACGAAATATCCGATCATGTTCTGCAGGGCGGGGTGTTCACGGCCAGAAACCGGGGTGCCGATGCAGATGTCTTGTTGATTGGCATATTTGCTCAGTAGCAAACTGTATAGGGCTAACAAGGTATTAAAGTGTGTTGTGCCTTGCTGCTGGCTGAATTGACGCAGTTTATCGGTGAGTTCTGGCGATAGCGTCTCGGTCAGCATGGCCCCATTAAAGGTTTGCTGAGCGGGACGTGGTCGATCGGTGGGCAGATTGATTAATGGCGGCGCACCGGTAAGTTTATCTAGCCAGTAATCCAGCTGCTGCTGAATTTTGTCGGCGACCAAATAATCTCGTTGCCAAACACTGACATCCGCATACTGGAATTCCAATGGTGCAAGCGCGAAATCATCGGTACTGCAGTTGGCGTGGTACAGGGCAATCAGATCCTGCTGCAGTATCGTCAAAGACCAACCGTCGGCGATCATATGATGCATACAGGCAATCAACCAAAATTCGTTATCATCTAGCTTCAGTAAATCGACACGAAATAGAATATCGCTAGCTAAATCGAAGGCTTGGTTGGCTGCGCTGTCGAAAAAAGCCTGCGCCGCTTGTTGCGGGTCGCTATCGCCACTGACATCGTGATGTGACAGGCTAACATCGCTGGCCGCTGCAATCTGTTGCCGTGGCATGCCGTCCGTGTCTGTGCCGATGCGGGTTCGCAGGCTCTCGTGACGCTCGACCAGTTGCTGTAATGCCGTAGTCAGAGCGTTTTGATCAAGTGCGCCTTGCAGACGGATTCCCATCGGAATGTTGTATACCGATGTGCCCGGATTCACCTGTTCGATAATCCACAAACGTTCTTGCGCTGGTGACAGGCAAATCGGTTGCTCACGATCAGCGTGTGTTAATGGGAACTGGGCCGCCAGTGCATCGACATCGTGACCATGATCAATCAGGTCTCCGAGAGCGGCGATGGTGGCGTTTTCAAAAAAGGCTTTGAGCGGTACCTCAATGCCAAACTCTCGGGCGATCGTGCCAACCAGCTGTGTTGCCAATAATGAGTGGCCGCCGAGTTCAAAAAAGTTATCGTCAACACCGGGCGCTTCTACCTCGAGTAAATCGCGCCAGATATCCACTAACTGAGTTTCGGTTAAATTACGCGGTGCGACATATTCCGCTTGCGCTTTATGATGTGACTCCGGTTCGGGCAGTGCTTTCTTGTCGATTTTACCGTTAGGTGACAGCGGCCATTGATCAATCATCACGAACGCGGCGGGTAACATATAGTCTGGCAAGGTACGTTTGAGTGCATCGCGCAGCATCATTGGCGCTGTTGCTTCGGCATCGGCGGTTTTGTAGTAGGCAATCAGTCGTGGGCTACCGTGGCTGCGATTCACTACAACCAAGGCATCTTCGATCGCTGACAAGGCTTCGATCTGTGATTGGATTTCGCCTAACTCAATACGGAAACCACGTAGCTTGATTTGGTCATCCGTTCGCGACACAAAACTCAGCTGTAGCGGTAGGTTGCGGTCACCGACTCGTACTAAATCATGGGTGCGGTACATTTTAGCGCCGGGCTGACTGCTGTAAGGGTCGTCGATAAACGTTTCAGCGGTTAAGTCGGGTTGTTCAAAGTAGCCAAGGCCGACGCTCAAACCCCCAATATAAAGTTCACCTGTTGCACCTGCTGGCACTAGGTTCAAGTCATCGTCCAGCATGTAGGTATTAACCCCATCAATCGGCTGGCCAATAGGAATACCCGCATTTGATTCAATAGCCGTTTTACCATGGCTGAGCAAGCCACGGGGGGAGGGTAAGGTATAGGCGGTGGTGATATCCGTGCATTCTGTCGGCCCATACATATTGGTGATTTGGGCGTTACAGTAATTGCTGTTGATCCATGCTGCGAGGTTGTCTAGCGTGATGGGCTCTCCGCCGAATAATAGATGGCGTAGGGAGCCGAGATAATTCAACCGGTGAATGCGCTGGCAGTGTTCAACTAATGGATAAAATGCGCTGGGTGCGCAGTTCATCAGCGTAATGTCGTTTTGGTAAATGGTATCGACAATAACTTGTGGGTCGTAGCTTAACTGAGGCGCAAAAACGACTTCCGCCCCGGCCAACAGTGGCCCAAGTAGGTTTTTCTGTGTCAAATCGAAACCAGGCGATGAGATGACTAACACTTTGTCAGTGACATCAATCTGGTACTCGCGCAGATACCAATTCAGCAGATTAATTTCGTTTGCATGGGAAACACTGGCGCCTTTCGGGGTGCCGGTAGAGCCCGATGTATAGATGGTATACAGCGCTGCATGGCTGTCGATATTGACCGAGGGGGCGTCTTCCTGCTCAGGGAGAGGCACAGCATCTATCAGTATGCTGTCGATACCGTGAAAGTCATCCGCCAAGCCGCTATCGGTGAGTACGATACGCAGGCGACCACTTTGACTGATATGCTGCAGACGTTCACGCGGGTAATTCGCATCCATTGGCACGTACACCGCGCCAGATTTGATACAAGCAAGAATAGCGGTCAGGCAGTGAACGCCCGAGGTCACACAAATACCGACACGATCGCCACACTCAACACCCTGATCAATTAATCGATAGGCAAGACCGTTGGCCGTGTGATGCAGAGCTTGATACGTCAAACTATGCGGGCCAGCGCTTACGGCAATGTTGCCGGGTGTTTTATACGCTTGTGATTCTAAGCGTTCTAACAGGGTTTTGCTGCTGAATGTCGGCAGAGCCGGATTTGGCAGCAACATTTGTAGGTCGTCGTTCTGATAAATATTCAGCGCTTTGATGGGCGTATCGACGGCTGCAGCAATGCTGGTGAGCAAAGCGCTGTAGTGGCGACCAAAGTCGTTGATATGATCTGCGCTGAACAGATCCGTGTTGTATTCGATATCGAAACTGGCGCTGTGCTCGTCTAAATGCAATTGCAGATCGTATTTGGCCGTTTGCGACGGGTGTTTGATCAAGTCGAGGGTTAGCTCGTCGAGTTTTAACGCCTCAGCCAGCTGTGGGTTTCCGAGTGTGAATAACACCTGAAAAATCGGTGCATGCGCCAGGCTGCGTAAGTCATTAAATTCTTCAGCGACACGTTCGAAGGGAATGTCAGCATGTTCTTGTGCGGTCAGCAGGGTTTGCTGTATCGCCTTGGCATAGTCGACAAACGCAGTGGCGCTATCGATAGGGCTGCGAATGGCTAACAGATTAATAAAGCAGCCAATAATTGGCTCGATATCTTTGCGATTGCGACCAGCAACGGGTGTGCCAATGGCGAAGTCTTTTTGCCCACTATGGCGCATCATTAGCACTTTGAAAGCCGCCAATGCCAAACTAAAGAAGCTGATGTTGTTGCTGGTTGCCAGCTTTTGCAATGTTGCTAACGTGTCTGATGCCAATGTAAACGCAGTGCTGGCGCCATTAAAGCCGGCCTGCGCTGGCCTTGGGTAATCGGTTGGCAGTTTCAATACTGGCGTATCGGCTAATTGTTGTTGCCAATATTGCAGTTGTTTTTGCATACGATCACTGTGCAGCCACTTGCGCTGCCAGTGGGCATAATCGATATATTGTAAATCCAGGGCCGGTAATGCCGCAGTCTGTGTGTTTTGCAGGCTGTGGTAGTTGCCCGCCAACTCACTGATTAGCAAATTGATTGACCAACCATCTGCGATAATATGGTGGACGATCACAAACAACACGTATTCACCTTGGCGTGCTTGTTCGTTGCTGAGCCGGGCTAGTCGTGCGCGTAAAAAGTGGCTTTTGCCATCGACAGGCGCATTGAGGTGGAAGGGCCGTAAAGCTTCTTCCTGGAGGATTTCCTGCACCCGTTCTTCTGCTTGTTGGCGCGGCAAGTGACTGAGGTCGTAGTCTTCTTGCAAACGCAATCTGGCTGTCGGTTGCACGACTTGATGCACGTGGTGTTGTTCGTCAGTAACAAACGCGACCCGCAGCTGTTCATGGCGTTCTATCAAGCGGGTAAAGGCTTGATGCAGGCGCTCAATGTTAAGTGGGCCTTTGATACGCACAGCTGCTGGAATATGTAGCGATGGGTTGCCGGGTTCGAGACGATCCAGAAACCAAAACCGCTGTTGTGCATACGACAGTTCGTATTCTTGATGGGGTGCGCGGTGCAGTAATGGGATGGTATCAGAGGTTTTATTGCCCTTGGCGTCAGCGAGAAACGCGATGACGTCTTGTTTTTGGGCAATTAATTGCTCTTTCAGCGTTGCAGTCAGTGCACCCTTCGGTGCCTTGAAGCGCAGTTGACCATCGTCATCCAGCCACAGTTTGATGCCGGCAGCACCCAGCTTGCCGATCAGTTGTGCAGGTGTCATAGAATGCCTTCTTCAAATTCCTCATCCGTGTCGTCGCTGGGGCTGTCATCCATCTTTGCGGTGGCGGCAATGATCTCCGCCAGGGCTTCAATCGTGTTGACTTCAAACAGGGTGCGCAAAGGCAGTTCAATATCAAAGCTGTCGCGGATACGCAGCAACATCTGTGTTGCCAGCAGAGAATGCCCGCCCAGCTCAAAAAAGTTATCACGCACGCCCGCTTTTTCAATGCCCAGCAGATTTTGCCAGATAAGGGCTAGATCTGCTTCGATCGGATTTCTCGGAGCTATGTAGTCTGACGGGCGCAATTGATTTAGATCGACGGCCGGCAGCTGTTTGCGATCGATTTTACCATTGGCACTGAGTGGGATGCTATCTATTGGGAAATAAACCACCGGAACCATGTAATCTGGCAGCTGTTGGGTCAGGAGTCGCTTGTAAAAATGCGCATCCGCCAGCGCTTTGTTTGATTGTAAAAACGCGATTAACTGCGGTTGGCCGCTGATATCACGTTTGCAAACAACGGCATCGTCGATATCGGCCAAGCCACGCAAGGCGGTCTCAATCTCACCCAACTCGATACGAAAGCCTCGGATCTTCAACTGATCGTCAGCGCGTTCAACAAATTCAAACAGGCCATCGGCGTTAATACGTACGCGGTCGCCAGTGCGATAGAGTTTACCGGCGAGCTGAAGCGTCTTGTTGAAACTGAAATGACTGGCATCAATAAAGCGGCTTTCTGTTTGCTCTGCATTGTTCAGGTAACCCAAACCTACGCCTGCGCCACCGATATACAGCTCGCCGGTTGCGCCTTGCGGACACAGTTGTTGATGTTCATCCAGGACGATCAAGCGCACATTGGCACTTGGGCTGCCCAGCGGCACGGTGCCCTTGTGATTGGCCGGATCGTCTACCCGATAGGCTGCCGCGATGTCGGTACATTCGGTAGGCCCGTACATATTGATAATGCGGGCTTGGCAGTCGGGGTTGTGCACCCAAGCATGCAGGTTATCCCACTGGATGGCTTCGCCGCCCAAAAAGAGCTGACGCAAGCTGGCCAATTGATTGAAGTCGGTACAGCTGCTCACCAACGGATAAAATGCGCTAGGTGCGCAGTTAGTCCAAGTGACGCCGTTGGCCTTGATCAGGTGAATCAGGGCTTCAGGTTCGTACCAAGGGCTGTCGCTGAAATGCAGTTGAGCGCCACATATTAATGGGGCGAGCAAATTCTTTTGGGTTAGGTCAAAACCGATGGCAGAGAAAACCAACACCCGGTCAGTTGCCTGCATACCATATTCATGGGTATACCATTGCAGCAGGTTTGCTTCGTTAGCGTGGCTGACCATTGCTGCTTTGGGTTTGCCGGTGGAGCCTGAGGTGTAAATGACGTAGAGCGGGTGCTCTGCAGCTAGTCGACGCCCCGGGTTATTCGGTAGAGCAGCTTGGGGCCATCGTAACGGCGTCGAAAATTGTGCAATGTCTAGTGATGCAGCGTCAAACCCGTCGTCGCACAACAGCATCTGCATGTGTGCGTGGGTTGCCATGTATTGCAAACGTTCCAGCGGGTAGGATGGATCCATCGGCACGTATACCGCACCGACTTTGACGGTTGCCAGCAAGGCTTGCATCAGGTGAATACCAGGGCTGAAACATAAACCGACAAAATCACCGGGCTTAACGCCTTCATCCAGCAGGTGTTGCGCCAGGGCATTGGCGCTTTCATTTAACGACTGATAACTCAATGTGTGCTGCTGTTCGCCACTGCCCTGACAAACTGCCGTTGCGTTAGGCGTTATTTTTGCCTGCTTTTCAAAGAGGCTGGCGATATCGTGACCCGCATGAGAATGGAATTCTGGATGCTGCCCCAATTCGACCAGTTGCTGTTGCTGCGTCTCGTTAAAGAGCTCCAGCGATTGCAGAGGTTGTTCGATGTTGTGGCATACCGATGCGACCAAGGCTTCAAAATGGCTGGCCATGTTTTCGATGGTCTGCGCCAGGAAAATATCGGTGTTGTACTCGAAGTGGCAACTAAATCCTTCGCTGCTGTCTGCGACAATCAGGCTCAGATCAAACTTGGCGGTGCGCGTATCTGCGCCGATAAAGTGGGTACGTACACCCGGCAGTTTTAATGCATCGTCGGGGTTGCCCGGGTTGTAGCTGAAAAAGGTCTGGAAAATGGGGCTGTGGCTGGTATCGCGGTCGTTAACCAGCGAATCAACCAGTTGTTCAAACGGCACATCTTGATGTGTTTGGGCCTCCAGCACTGTTGCTGCGGTACGGCCAAGCAGATCAGCAAAACTGTGTTGCGGTTGCAAACGAGCGCGGATTGCCAGTGTATTCACAAAAAAACCAATCAGGCTCTGGGTATCTGCGTGTTGGCGACCGGCAACGGGGGTGCCCACGCAAAAATCTGTTTGTTGGCTGTAGCGGAACAACAAAACCTGAAACAGGCTCAGCAAGCCATTAAACACACTGGTTTTTTGTTGCTGACACAGTTGCTGCAAACGTTCTGACAAATCATTGCCTAACTGCACGCGATGAAAGTCACCACGATAGCTGATTGCAGGCGGACGAGAATGGTCCAATGGCAACGCCAAATTTGGGGTATCTGCCAGCTGTTTCTGCCAGTAGGTTTTCTGTTGTTCAATGGCTGGTTGCTGCAACATGCGCTGCTGCCATTCGCTGAAATCCACGTATTGGATGTCCGGTTTGGGCAGCACCGGTGTTACGCCATTATAGAGATTGGCGTAAATGGNAGAGACTTCGTTGAGCAGAATTTGGGATGACCAAGCATCAGAAATGATGTGGTGCATTACGATGGTAAGTAGGTGCTCACTGTCGCTAAGCGTGAGTATTTTTGCGCGAAACAGTGGGCCGGATTCTAAGTCGAAGCCTTGGTTGGCTTCTAACTCTAGCATATTGCTGAGTTTATTATCGCGCTGACGTAGGTCGGAAATATCCATTTGCCAGTCGAGTTGCTCATCAATAACCTGACGCGGACCATCAGCGGATTGTACAAAACGCGTTCGCAAGCTGTCGTGGCGGCCAATAATCAATTTGAATGTTTTGTTGAGTAGCGGCACATCAAGATGCCCGCGAATACGCACGGCGGCGGCAATGTTGTATGTCGGGTTGCCCGGGTCGAGTTGCTCTAAAAACCACAGACGTTGTTGTGCATAAGACAGAGTGAAATCTGCCTGAGTACGGTCTGCCACAGAGATGGGCTGGTCTCGCAAATCCGCAGTGCGAGGTGTTTTATCGGATTTTCCTTGCTTGAGTTTTTTCAGCAGGGCTTCTCGTTGCGCCGGCGATAGCTTACTCAGTTTCGCAGCGAGCGCTTCTTTTGCATTGCTCATGCGCAGTTGCCTATGGTCTGGCGTGGTCAGCTCAGGGTCTCTGATGCGTATTCTGATTGCTCTTTTAGCTCAGACAGGTGTGCTGTAGCTGTTGATGAGGAAAGCGTGCAGAACGTGAGACTGCTACCACGGTATTATTATTGTTATGAGTTCCGTTTCCGATGGAAGCGTTTGATCGTTGCCGTTTGCGGTCACCTGCATTATTGGGCAAGGCGCTCACATCAGTTGGCTTATCTAGCTTCCGGAATCCACTGCAACCCTTGCGGTGGCGGGCGTTAAAACCCATTCGCATTACAATAAGTTTACCTTATGCAAAAATAAAAAACACACCTTTATATCACGGGCATTACCGCTGATTTGAACAATTCGACGGTTTAGCGAAAGGAGCGGGTTATCGGCGGCTGTGCTATCTGTCTTGCGTGCCTATGCGCACATATTTGGGCAGTAGCAGCAAAGATCGTTGTCACCGGCGATCAATTTTGCAAAAATCCTCGGTATAAAAAGGAATTCAGGCAGGACACGGCATGTCTTTACAGGGATCTTCCAATGCGGGTTGGGCGACGGTGCCACTGAGCAACGCCACCGGTGACCAGTTTTACGTTTATCGTATCCGCCAGGGCTATAACACACTGGTGTTTGATCATTTAGCGGCAGCGCGTCGATTTGTAGCTGGGCTGGTGATTCCGCCTGCAGCGCAAGCACGTTTGTTGGATCTTGCTGACAGTTCTCCACCGCGTGGAATGCAGCACAATCATGGCCCAGCGATTACTTGGCAAGACGGTGTTAATCCGGGGCAATTTCGTCGGGATATCGCTGCGGATGCACGCTCAGAAGTTTCGCATAGCCGGGTTGGCAGTTTTGCGCTGCGAGAAACGCCAATATCGATGGCCGTCATGCCCGGGCAAGTGGCGGAGCGGCTCGCTCAGGCACTGTATCATCAGTCGGTTTACGTGAGTCACTCCAGCGATGTGCAGCTTCGTCAGGCATTACAAAAGGCGGCAATTGCGAGTGAGCCGAGCCATACTGTTGGTTTTTCAGGCCACAGTGAAAAACCTCAAAAAGCCAAAACATTCCACAGTATTGCCGATGCCAACGACTGGATCATCAGCCAGCAGTTACCGGACACCTATTGGCAAACGCTGCTGACAGCAAGTAACACAGCGGTAGGTAGACACTCGGGTGCTACATCTGCAGTGGCAGAGCTGTTAGTGGCAGGTAAGGTGTGGGTGAGTGATAAGCCCAAGGTCGTTGTACAAAGCCAATATGCGCCGGGGTCTCCTTCGGCGGCGTCAGCGTTAGCGAGACAAGCCCCCGCGGCGGTACCTGCTGCTGCGCCAGTATCCAGTGAAGAGATGATCTCGGCCAATGATGTTCAACATCAGGTTGAGACGCTGGTTGATGCCGCGGTGAGTGGGGCGGCGTTTTGTGAGGAGTGTGGGAAAAGACCTGCATTATTGCGAGAAGATCACAAGGGGCCCGAAATAGATCGAAAGCATACTTCCGAAAATAACTTTAAAACTAGTCTGCATCCTGGTTCGGCGGTTGAAGACAATAAACTAACTCTCGGGACTAAAATCGACAGTCAAGTAGTGTTAGTTGAGAGAGATAAGTTAGAATCTTGGACGGTTGAAACATTTAAGGATGGGCATGTTGAAACTGTAGAGACTATTGTGCCTGTTGTATTGTTTAGGAAGTTTGGTGGGGGAGTAAACCAAGCGAAACTTGTTGGTGCATATGCGTCTACAACTATGAATGCTGGGAGAAATGAAACGGCCGTCTACCCAGCATGGAGCAGCAGTCGGTTCGAAGCAGAGCTTGTAATTCCGAGCAACCAAAAGCTAAATGTCGGTAAAGTCGGACAGCAACCCCCGGGTGCTTCAAAACCTCGTTATAGAGGTGGTTCAGACCAAATCCTCCTTCCAAGAAACTGGCCGACGAGTTGGGTTAAATCTGTTCGAGATGGTAAAACTCAAATTGTTTACACTTTAGAAGAATTTGAAAAAAAATTTCCTGATCAGGTTCGACGTGGATGAAAAATATGGCGTATACAGAAGCAGAAAAGTCGCTAATTACTGATTTGTTAAGAATGCTCGACGAGCTATCTATCTCTCTCGATAGAATTGGAGAAAATCCAAAAGCTTATCCAGCATTTCGAAAGGTCAAAAATATTGTTGAATCTAGAGATTCTAAAGGAATGAAAAATGTAAAAAAACATTTGATGATGGACTTTAGAATGATAGATGATCGTCAATTAGATGACCCAAGAACAAATAGTATCCTAAAAGAAATATATTCTCATGTAAGTGAGCATAGGATGTTTAGTTCATAAATGCTTTCATGGAAATATAAAAACGGTATTCATTAGTATTGAAAGGCGGATTGGCTTTATTGCACTGGTTTATGTTGGGTTTTTGGGTTCATCAGGATTAAAGTATTATTTTCTGAAACTAAGAAAGTTAGTTTGAAGATAATAAAGGGTGAAAATATGACGGACAGTCATAAGTTATTGCGATTCAAACGTGAAGCTGAAATATTAAGAAAGTTGTTACTTCAAGAGTCTCCAAATAGTAGGTCTGCCTCTGAAGCTCTCGATCAGTTGGATTCAGTATTTATTGACGTTCGCGAAATGGAACAATACAGAACAACCGGTAGGCTTAGGCTGGATCACCTGTTTATTGAAAGTGACCTTGGCAATAACAAGGAGCTGATGGAGAGCTATAGCCGGTTCGCAAATCTTGCGGAAGGAATAGAGTTATAAGCGCAACCTGAGCAGTGCTGATTACCTGGAGGATATGGGCGACGACGTCAAAACTATAGCTTTGAGCTGCGCAATTGTAGGTGCTGGGAAGTGCCCTTTCAACACATGAACATCTAAGCGGTCTATCTGCGCAACCTTGTCATAACGGTTGCGAACAAATTCACTTAGCTGCGGTATATTTCGAATATCTTGCAGGCTCATGTGCCGATTAGATGCATCGCCAACATAGAAAGTTTCAATATACACAAGAGGTGGATCGTTCTTGAGAGCTGTCAGGTATTCTTGTCGCAGTGTTTTTTGCCATGAATGCAATTCGTTGTGGCTTTCGAGGTCGGCGAACAGCAGATAGTTAAAATGATGCCGACTGGCAAACGGACGATTGGCGAGGGCATAGATCTGGTTTTCCATGCCCCACACGTAAATCGGATCGTCGGTGGCGGTATGTTGTTTGATCCAGTTTGCCACGTGTTCTGAAACGATGGGGTGGGGNTGGTCGTTAGGCGCATAGTAATTTGCCAGGTACTCGTCGCGCGCTTGTGCTGCAAAAGCTGCCGGTACGAGCTGTGTTGTGTAGTGGCCTAACAGGCTGCTTTTTATAAAAATGTAAATCAGTGTCACACTGGCAACCCCTTTTGCCAGTGTAATAACGAGGTGTTTACTTTGGTGGCTGAATAGAGTCTTTAATGCGTATGCAGCAAACATTAAGGCACAAATAATCCAGGGGATTGCCTGATACGGATACCCTTTTTGTTGGATGAAGTAGCAGAATAATGAAGTAATCACGGGCACCGCTAACCAAACACGTTCGGTCTTGCGTTGGTAGCATAGTGTCAACAATATGCCGGCGCTGATAATGGGAACCCATAAGAAAATTTGAATCAGTGATAGCACGGGTTGGTGAATATCAACCAGACCTGAGTAGGCAATTAACAAACCGAATAATAGTAAAAAGCCGGGTTTTTTGGATTGTGAATACCACAATGAAAAATCTACGAGTGCGAATGTTGCATCGTTGAAGCTGTCGGTTATCCAAAAGTAGATAATCAGAGCGATAAAGATAATAAGAAAACCGCTCAGTAAAGCTGCCAGTGATACGGCAAGACTGCGAGTAAACAGGCGACCTGTGATATGAACGTGGCGATGTATCTCTAGCGTAGCCATTATAATGCCAGCGCCGGCAAAGAGCGGTTTGTAGAGAAATGCCAAGCCGATCGTAAGTCCAGCGAGTAGGTGTTTAGTTAACCGATGCGGGCTATCAATATCTGCGTAACAGATGAGTGATGTCGCAGTGATCAGAAGAATGCCCGCAAAAAAATCTTTTTGAGCGATGTTGGCATAATCGAGTATGCAGGGTATCCACACGGCGATGAGTGCTGCTGCCCAAATGGCCGATTCGCGGTCGAAGACACGTTTCATCAAATAAAACACACTGACAATGCCGAGCGCGAGGCCTGCACTGCTAATCAACGCTGTTTGAATGCGTGGGTCGTCGGTAACAAGATTGGTTGGCCAGAAGGTTAAGCCAAGCCCGGGGAGGTTAAAGTGAAGGGCGTCTGTAATGAAGCCGCGACCCTGGCTGAATGCCATGCCCATACTTGACCAAACACCTTGATCTCGCCCTAGCGGCAGTGCCGCTAACGGGATATGCAGCAGGCTACTAATCACACAGCAGATGGTAAGAATAACACCGTCAGTCAGTGATAATACGCTTGAGCTAGGGTAGGCCACAGTCGAATCTTTCATGATTCTTTCTTAAAAATCCTTTTAATTTCAGGTGGGTAGTCGAGGAAGGTGTGGGTTGATTACCTCAAATTGTATCTGAAATAAGATGCCCAAAAAACTGCAGTATTGAGGCAAACAACGTCGATATCGTATCGCTGTTGATGAACCCCGCAGGATGCTTGAGCTTTATAGAGACATTAATATTTTGTTAGATGCTTTTATGAGCTCTGTCGGTTGTTAAATTGGGCGTCAGCCCGATCATTCGGCCAGACGCTTCTTCAAAACTACTCTTCTAAATCATCAAGATCTTCCAACATGGCCAGCAGCTCATCGTCATCTAACGAATGTGATGCTATCTCCTGCTCCAATATCAACATCGCCAGTTCGGCAACCGTTGGGTGTTCAAAGATTGCTTTGAGTTCTAGCTGACATTCAAATTGGGTGCGGATACGTGAGGCAACCTGAGTCGCGAGAAGAGAGTGCCCGCCAAGTTCGAAGAAGTTGTCATGAATGCCCACTCGCTCAATCCCCAAGATATCTTGCCAGATACCGGCGATGGCGGTTTCAGTTTCATTTTCAGGAGCAATGAATTCGCTGCTGAGGAAATCGTCGGCAGCAGGGCGTGGTAGTTGCACCGGGTCAACCTTTCCATTGTGCGTCAGTGGCCATGAAGACATAAAAATAAAGGCTGCCGGAATCATGTACTCGGGTAAAGCGGCTTTCAACTGTTGACGCAGTTGTTGGCCATCAAGCGTATGTTTCTCGCCGGTGAGCAGATAGGCGACTAAACGCTTGTTGCCGGGCTCGTCTTCGCGTGCCAGTACAACGCTGTCTTTGATCTGTTCCAAGCTACTGAGAACGGCTTCAACTTCCCCTAACTCAATTCGGTAGCCACGAATTTTCACTTGATGGTCGATACGCCCAAGATACTCAATGTCGCCATTGGGTAAACGCCGAGCCAGATCACCGGAGCGATACATACGCTGATGCTGCTTCGCTAGTGCAGTGCTAAGTTCGTTGGCAAACGGGTTGTTAACAAAGCGGTTGGCGGTTAGCTCGGGCCGATTTAAATAGCCATCGCTGACACCGGCACCACTGATGTACATTTCGCCCATGACGCCGATCGGCACCAACTGCCCGTGGCTATCCAGCAAGTGCACTTTGAGATCATTCAACGGTTGGCCGATGACGCTACGACCACGCTGTAAATCCGTATCGGAGATTGTGTGATGGGTAACATGTACGGTCGTTTCCGTGATGCCATACATATTTACCAAACGTATTTGGTTGAGTGGGTAGTGGCTCGCCCAACGCGTTAGTGCGTTGAAATCCAGCGCCTCACCGCCAAAAATAACGGTGTTCAGCGCCAGCGACGGGATCTCCTCGGAGGTATCTGATCCTGTTTGTATAGCGTCACGGGCTAGTTGGTCTTGCATAATAAACTGGGTGAACGCTGATGGCGTTTGGTTCAGTACCGTCACTTGTTGCTCTGCTACAAATCGGAAAAACGCATCCGTTGAACGGGTTATCCATTGCGGAACAATGGCAAGCCGGGCGCCATAGAGCAGCGCGCCCCAGATCTCCCACACGGAAAAATCAAAAGCGTAGGAATGGAACAGGCTCCAAACTTGGTCAGCATCAAAATGGAAGGTGTCTTCAGTGCTAGTAAACAGTCTCGACAGATTCTGGTGTGTTACCAAGCAACCTTTGGGTTTGCCCGTGGTGCCTGAGGTATAAATTACGTAAGCGGTGCTATCGAGCGGTAGGTGTATGCCCGGATTTGCGTAAGCTGTATCGATTGCCGTTGCGGCTGGCAATGATTCTAAGGCGAATATGCCGCAAGGGATATCGTTAGCTTCTTGCGATGATTCCGTTAGCAAGATGGCAATACCTGCATCTTCAATGATGAAACGCTGTCTTTCTTCCGGCATGCTCGGGTCGAGCGGTACATAGGCCGCCCCGCTTTTTAATACGCCGATAATACTAGCGATCAAATCAACTGAGCGCGGCAACGAGATACCGACAAAATCACCTCGGCCGATGTTGTGTTGCACTAAATAGTCAGCAATCTGGTTTGCACGGGTATTCAAATGGCGATAGCTGGCCTGGCGGATATCATCATTAACCGCCGTTTTGTCGCTGTACCGTTCTGCATTCGCCTCAAACTGTTCGATAACACTGATGGCCGACAGCGAATGATCTGCCGCAGCGGCTAACAACATCTGTTGTTCTTCGGTGGTGACCATGCGTAGTTGGTTCACGGGGGTTTCAGGCTGCGCAACCATGGCATCCAAAATATTCACGAAATGGCGAGCCATACGTTCGATCGTCGTTTGTTCAAACAGATCCGTACTGTATTCCAATTGTGCCTGCATGCCGGTTTTGTCTTCAAAGCAGGTCAGGTTGACGTCATATTTTGCCATTTGCCAATCAAGCGGCTGGTGGCTGATGCTCTCGCCGAGTGCGCTTTGTAGCCGTGCTTCGAGAGGCAGCGGTTCAAGGGCGAATGATGCCTGCAAGAATGGTGTAAAACTCAAGGAGCGCTCGACACCGAGGCTATCGATCAACGTATCAAAAGGTGCATCTTGATGGGCGTATGCATCGATCGTGGATTGTTTTACCGTTGTTAGCAATTGTCGTACTGTCGGGTTACTAGCCAGTTGTGTACGCAACACCAAGTTATTCACAAACAAGCCTGCCATCGATTGTAACTGCGGATGGTTTTTGCCCGTGATCGGGAAGCCAACACAGATATCGCTTTGCTGGCTATAGCGGGCTAATAGCAATGTGTAGGCGCTGATTAGTGTCATAAACAAGGTGACGCCCTGATCTTTGCTGAGCGTGTTGAGGCTAGTAACCAGGCTCTCTGGCAGCGGGAATGTTAGTGTTGCCCCGTGGTTGCTTAACTGAGGTGGCCGTGGTTTGTCGGTGGGGAGATCCAGCATGGGCGAAGCATCAGATAACTGCTGCTGCCAGTATGCCAGTTGCTGTTGTAATCGTTCGCCCTGTAACCATTGGCGTTGCCAGAGGCTGAAGTCGGCATAATCGACGGTAACTGTAGGCAATGCCGCTGGAATTCCTGTCTCTTCAGCTCGCCATAGGTGCCCGAGCTCTTCGATCAACATTGCAACTGAGCTGCCGTCGACAGCAATATGATGTAAGCAAAGTGCGAGTATATGCTGATCGGGCGCAAGGCTGATAGTGATCGCGCGAATCGGCAAATCGCGGGCCAAATCAAATGGTTGATTTGCCATGAGTTGTAATTGGTTTGTTGCTTCTTGCTCCGCTTGTTGAGGTGCGAGCCGGCTTAAGTCGAGTTGTGGCAATGTCCATTGGCTAACATCGGTGATATCTAGATAGGCAACGCCGCTGTCGTCACGAAAACGAGTGTGCAGTACTTGATGGCGTTCAATCAGTTGTTTAAGGGCAGATTCCAGTGCGCGTAATCGCAACGGTTGGTGGATACGCACTGCAACCGGCATATTGTAGGCGCAAGAATCCGGTGCCAATTGTTGTACAAACCAGAGTCGTTGTTGTGCCATCGAAGCAGGAATGGGCTGATCATCTTGGCGCTGCAAAATAGGTGGCAGCTGAGGTTCAGCATTTTGCCCATGCAGTGACGCTAGTAAATCGGCAATGGTGGGCTGGGTGAAAATGTCTCGCATATTAATCGGCAGGCCCAGTGCCTCTTGCATTTGATTGGCAGCGTTAACCGCCAGCAAACTGTGACCACCGAGCTCGAAAAAGTTATCGTGAATGCCGATATCTTTGATGTTCAGCAAACTTTGCCAGATGGCAGCGATGGTTTTTTCTTCCGTCGTCGCTGCTGCTACAAACGTCCCATGACGTTCAATTGTTACCGGTGGTAAACGTTTTTTATCGATTTTTCCATTGGCATTGATGGGTAAAACATCCAGTACCATGATGGCGGCCGGTACCATGTAATCGGGCAACTTTTGGCGCAGCTGACGACGGATTTCGTCGCTTTTAACCGACGATGTGTTCGTGGTGTCTGCCCCGGTGCTTACATAGGCAGCGACAAAGACTTGGCCAGCCTCGTCTTTGAGCGGCAAAGCACACGCGTTATTGATGCCGCGTAAGCTATTGAGTTGATGCTCAATCTCCCCTAACTCAATGCGGAAACCGCGAATTTTTACCTGGTCATCTCGCCGCCCGGCATAGATGATTTGGCCATCTTCACGCAGGTAGCCTAAATCGCCCGTCGCGTATTGGCGACTGTGGGCGTCATCGACCTTGGGGCTGAAGGCCTGAGCCGTTAAATCACTGCGATGCAGGTAGCCGTTGGCAAGGCCATCACCGGAAACGATGATTTCGCCAATGATACCGATGGGAGCAGGGCGGCCCCATTGATTGAGAATATAAGCCTGAGAATGATTGATGGCGCGACCGATTGGCAGTGTGCTGCTTTCGAGGTCTGATTCTGTAATGTGACAGGCGGTGCTGACAGTGCCGTTTTCAGTCGGGCCGTAAAGGTTGTATAGCGCACCAGGGCGACCATGCGTAAAACATCGTTTTACCAGTTCAGCATCAATGGCTTCACCACCGGTCATCAATGTTTGGATGTTGGAAAACATGGACGGGTCGTTAGCAGTACAAAGATGAAACAGTGCAGTGGTTAAAAATAGAGCATCGGGCTTTTGTTGTTGTAAAAAGCTCCGGAACGCTGGGATATCAAGCAAGGTATCGGCATGTATCTGTAACAACGTAGCGCCATTGAGTAACGCGTTCCACACCTCGATATGTGTCGCATCGAAAGCAATATTGGCTGCGTAACCGATGGATTGACCGGGTTCTAAGGCCAAAAAGCCGTTGTTCAATGCGAGGCGCGCGATGGCGCGATGGGGAATTTCAACGCCCTTTGGGATTCCGGTTGAACCCGATGTGAATAACACACATGCGGTCTCTGCCGGGGCCGATTGCGCCGTTTGTAGGCTCGCCGAGTCGTGCTCAGCACAGCGTTGGCTAACAGTGTTCCAGTCCAGCAGTGCTGTTGTGTTAGTGTCGACATCCAGCGCCTTCTCTGTGGCATTGATAATAAGACGACACTTGGCGAGTTCTAGCATCTGTTGAATGCGTTCTCGTGGATACGCTGGGTCTATCGGTACCACGACCGCACCGATTTTCAGAATCGCCAATACACTCTGTAGTGCCGTTGCGCCGCGTTCAGCCAGCAATGCCACTCGTTTGGTTGCTTTTACACCCTCGGCAACCAGTACCTGACCGAGTTGATTAGCGGCGTGATCGAGTTCGGAATAGGTGAGCGTCGTGTTAGATCGTGCATCGCGCCAAGCAAGCTTGTCGCCATGCAGGCGCACGCTCTTGGCGAAATGGGCTGGCAAGCTTAATTCCAGATCGTAACTGGCGTTGCTTGCCGAATCGCTGCTGTCTGCGCTGAAGCCGGCAAGGGCTCGATCGGCATCCGATAACAGATCGATATCACAAACTTTTTGCATCGGTGTTTCTATCGTTTGCGCCAGCAGTTGTTGCCAATGGCTAACGAGTCGCTCGATGCGTTCAACCTTGAAAATATCGGTGTTGTAGCGTACCGAAAGTCGAACTTCGTCACCCGCATCGATGCCCGTTAATACCAAATCGTAAATGGCGCCGCGTTGCTCCATTAATTCAATGTCGGCAATAAGCGCACCTTGGTTATCTTGTTTGTCAGTGATTTGATTCCATGACATCGCAACCTGGAATAACGGGTTGAAGCCAGTATCTGACGTTGATTTGAGCTCATCTATAAGGCGTTGCATCGGGTATTGTTGATGTTTCATACCCTGTAAAACGGTTTGTTTGTTGGTCAGTAACAAATCCGCGAAGTGGCTATCTTGATCAAAATGCTGAACCAGATTGACCGGGTTAGTAAAATGCCCGGCCAATTTTTGATAGTCACTGAGCGTGCGCCCCGCGACTGGCGAGCCAACGTTGATGGTGGATTGCCCGGTATACAGATGCAGCAACGTCTGAAAGGTGGTTAACGCCCACACAAACGGCGTCACTTGATGCTGCTGAGCCTGTGTTTTGAGTGCTTTGGTCAGCGGCGCCGGAAGCGTAAAGTGATATTCTTTACCGGCAAAGCTTTGGCGGGCCGGGCGTGGAAAATCAGTGGGTAAATCCAGTGGTGCTGGCAGTGGCGTCAGTTGTTGGTGCCAGTATTGCTGTGCAGCTTCGCTGGCTTCACTGTTTAGCCATTGACGTTCAGTGATGACGTAATCTTTGTAGAGTTTTCCGATATCGGGCAGGTCGGGTGACCTCTGTTGCAAGCTGGCCTGATAGATCTGTTGCAGCTCGCTGATGATCAGCTCCATGGTCCAGAAGTCGGCAACAATATGGTGTGCCACGATCAACAGATGGGCTGTACCGTTCGCGGTGGCGGGAATACGCAAGCGTGCGCGCACCAAAGGCTCCTTGTCTAAAGCAAAGGGCACGGATGCATGGTGTTCGATCCACTGGTGAACCGGGTTACTGTTTCGCAGATTTTCATCTGTGGTATCCACATTTGTGCGATCTGCGTCGATATCTTCGACGGGCGGTACACTGGCCGTTTCGACCACCAGAATCGAGGGCAATGAGTAGCTGACCTGCTGTGCATTGATGCCGTCGAGTTGACGCAATGCCATGCGCAATGGTGCGTGACGTTGCAGCAGAAAATCAAAGGCTTTTTCCAGTAAATCAACATTTAGGTCATCTTGCAGTGTGAGGCAGCAAACCTGATTGTATGCCGCACTTTCAGGATCAACCGCTTGCATCAAGGCGATGCCTTGCTGGCCTTGACTGAGTGGAAACCCTAAATAATGTTCTGGGCGAGCCTGGATGAGTGCAATAATCGCGCTTTTGTGGGCTTTGAGTTGTGCTAGGGTTTTGCTATCCATGACGCTTTTGCTGCCACGAAAACGCAGTTGGTCACCTTCGAGCCAGAGTTCGACGCCCTGCAACCAAAGGTTGCGCAAAAAATCTTGAAGTTCGCTGGTATTCATGGAGTTCAGGAGCTGGTCTCGGCCTTATGCTGCCCAGTGGTGCCTGCCGCCTCATCAGATACATGAATGAGCGGTTATCAGGCATATTCCCTGATTGGCAATCTGGCATGGTTCGGCATTCGGATGTGTTGGCAGAAAACGCCTATCGACATCAATTTTTATTATTCGGCCGTTAAGAATACCGAGCAATGGGCGGCTTTTGAAGCAGTTTGCCGCCTTTTTGGCAGGATTACGGTACCGTTAGATAAAGCCTTCGATATCTTCATCATCGTCGGTCGTAACCGGCGTCTCAGCGGTTTCCTTCAGGTAGGTCGCCACGGCTTGAATGTGCGGCAATTCCCACAACACCATATTATCCATCGGTTGCCCGAGCCATTGCTCCAAATTACCGGCCAGTTGCACCAGATCAACCGAATCCAGCCCGAGGCTGTCGAGTGACGCCTGTGTCGGCACAGTATCGACGCTAATTGCGAGCTTGGCGGCCAGCCACTGTTGCATGTAGAGTTCAATATCGGCGGTACTGCATTGCGCCATCGGTGTTTGTGGTATCGCTGGCAATGCGGAAGCAGACACTGAGGGTTTATGCCAGCTGCCGGTGCTTTTTAACGATCCCTCTTGATAACGCTCGCGCACCAGGTACCGCTGAATTTTACCGCTAGATGTTTTGGGCAAGCTGGCAAAGCGAATAAAGCTGATCGCATGGGTATCGATTCCGTGCTCTCGGGCGACAGCCTGGCTGATCGCCAACGCAGCTGCTTCAGCGTCGAAATCTTTACGATGACTGCGCAGTACTTCAGCAACGAGTACCAATTGTTCTTCACCCTCAGCCTCGACGGTAACCGCGGCAACATTGTCTAGGTGCATAGCATCATGAGCTTTGGCGGCCGTCAGCTCGATATCTTGTGGATAATGATTTTTACCACGAATAATGAGCAAATCTTTCAAGCGGCCGGTGATATACAGTTCACCATCCACTGTTGCTGCAAGGTCGCCCGTGCGCATAAACGGGCCTTGTCCATCGAGTGTGTAGGCATCAAATGCATACTCGCTGAGCGCTTGCTGTGCCCAATAACCGTGGGCAATATGATCTCCCTGTAGCCAGAGTTCACCGACATGACGATCGTGCACGATTTCACGGGTATCCGGGTCAACGATTAATAGTGTTTGACCCGCACAGCTTTGACCGCAACTCACGTAAACAGAATCTCTATTGGCCTCGTCGTGATCTTCCTGCCGCTCAGGGGCTTCAACAAAATGCCCTTGCGTGAGTTGATGGGCATCGACGCGCTTGCTGATAATCGGGCCGGTTTGTCGGCAGGTGGATAACAAAGTCGACTCTGCCATGCCAAACGCTGGGACAAATGCGTTCGCATTAAAACCGCAGGGGGCGAACTTATCGGCAAATGCCTGCATGGTTTGTTGGCGAATAGGCTCTGCGCCGTTCATGGCAAAAATCCATGGGGATAAATCTAGATCAGCGAGATCGGCATCGCTGATTTGATCAACACATAGCTGAAACGAGAAGTTGGGCGCTGTGCAGCCGACGGGGCTTTGTTGGCCATATTCGCTGAGTAGCCGCAGCCAGCGTACCGGTTTTTGCAAAAATGCCGCCGGTGGCATCAGAACACTGCCGGCACCCCAATACATGGGCGTCATCACCGCACCAATCAGGCCCATATCGTGAAACAGCGGCAGCCACGATACACAGCGTGCATTGGCAGGCAGTTGATATGCCTGATGGGCCATTCTTACATTGGTCATCAGATTTTTATGGGTCAGCATGACCCCTTTGGGGGTTCCTGTTGAACCCGAGGTGTATTGCAGAAACGCCAAGGTATCAGCCGATGGTGCTGGAGCATTAAAGTTGGCTGCGGTAGCATCCTCGATAATGTCGGTGTTGATCCACGGCAACGCCTGTTGTGCAGGCGTAAACGCATCCTGACAGAGGCTTTGGGATTGTTGCAAGACGGTATCTGAACTCAACATAATCGCCGGTTCACAATCATTCATGATGTTGAGTAGGCGATCTAGGTTGTGATTACGGCGCGGCGGGTATGCGGGCACGGCAACAACGCCGGCGTAAAAACATGCAAAAAAAGCTTCGAGGAAATTGATGCCGGAATGAAAAAGCAAAATTGCGCGTTCGCCGCGATAGGGCTCAAGCTGCGTGGCGATGGCTTTAATACGGCGGTCGAATGCGTGATAGCTGTACGCTACCGATTCGCCCTCACCGTTGGGGTAGAAGCGCAGCACATCTTCGTCAGGCTTACGGTCGGCCCAATATTGAATGACGTCAACAAGACTGTTGGCAGTTACGGGAGGCGTTGTCATGCAGTAACCTTGGCATCGGCCTGAGTCTGGTAACTGCGGGTATCAATGATGGGTAGATATCATTACGGCTGATTTGTGGCCGTCCGCGCCAGCACAGGGCTGTGTTATTCTTATCGTTTGTTGTTAGCAAATGCTATCAAAGGGTTATCGGGAGAGCTTATCGGTTTTGCCCGAACGGCGCAAACACGTGCCGATGTAAGTGGCTACTTCGCGATCAGTGTGTGATGGGCCGAGATAAGACATTCGGCAACTGTGCTTGCGCGCATTACCCTATCAATTGTAAACACGATCCCATCATTACAACCCCCCACAACATGGCACCCAACGCAGGAGAATGCCAATGGCCGATATACTCCAAGCCCGAGCCGATATTCAAGATCTGGCACTGCGCTACTGCCGTGCGATTGATCGAGGCAATCTTGCCGACCTTTACCGGCTTTACCATAAAGATGCAATTGATGAGCATGGCGCCATGTTCAGCGGCACCGCGGTGGATTTTATCGATTGGTTACCGCAGGCATTGGCGGGTATGAAAACAACATCGCATATGGTCCACAACCATTTGATTGCTATCGACGGCAATGACGCGGAAGGCGAGGTTTATTGCACAGCCTATCATCTGACTTTGGATGACCAAGAGGTTGTTATCGGCGGCCGGTATCTGGACAAATACACGTTTACTGACACCGACGGATGGCAATTTTTGCATCGTAAGATTGTGATGGACTGGAATCAGATTCAGCCGTCTCGCTGTGATATGACATCACCCGCCGTTGCCGGGACACCCGTCGGCGATTGGGCGGAAAATGACCCGTCTGCCGGGTACTTCCGCCTGTTGCGCTAGGATGTTGTGACGATTGATTCCTGGCGTGTGAATCAGAAACCCAGAATTCGCGTCCATAGGTGATCTTTAGCCGGCGATGGTAGTAAAGCCTGTAACCAATGGTAGGTTTTTGCGTCGGTACCCACCTGATAACGTAGCTTCGGGCGCTTATCGACTGCGGCTTTATGGATAGCGAGTGCGACTTTTTCGGGCTTGATGGCTGTTTTCAGCAGTTGACGGATCAGCTGTTGCTGACGCTTAAAGGCCTCTTGATAGTAATCCAACGCATTGTCGGGCATGGTTTGCTGCAACGATTTGAGACTCTTCTCGTATTTGCTGTGCATTGGCGAATCGACCATGCCAGGCTCAACCACGATCACCTTTACGTCACTGCCTTTCACTTCGACCCGTAAAGCATCGCTGAGGCTATCGAGCGCTGCTTTTGTGGCGCTGTAAAAGCCCATTAGCGGGGCAGACATCGTAGCAACGCCAGAGCTGAGGTTAATAACACGGCCATTGGCGCGTTTTAACAAGGGCAGGAGCGAACGTACCAGCACCATCGGCGCAATCACATTGGTGCTGAAGTGATTTTGCATATGTTCAGTGGAGGCAAACTCGACGGGGGCGCTTTCACACATTGCAGCGTTGTTCATTAGCACTTGTAATCCGGTGTGCTTAAGTTGCTTGTTCAATAGCCGAGTCAGTTGTTTGATTTGGCTTTCATCATCCACATCCAGCATTAATACGTGGATGTTGGTGTAGCCGGTCATCATGAGCGCATCGGCATCTTCTTGCTGGCGCACTGTTGCGAACACTTGCCACTGCTGGCGTGCAAAATGAATGGCGGTTGCTCTGCCAATACCGCTTGAACAACCGGTAATGAGAATGTTATTGGCTGTCATACATCGTCCTTATTTCGGTGTCTTCCATGTCTGATTGTTGAGACTGAGCCGTTGTCATTTGGTCACAGACTGGCTTAGGGTTCAAGTGCTGGCGACACGCGGTTATACATCGTTGGAGGGCTGTTTTAGCCCATTTCTATGCATATATCTTAGGGGCGAGCGCTGCTATTGGAGTAGCGCTCCTTGTCACAAGTGATGGCATTCATGTCGGTGGCGATGCAGTTTTTTCCACACTTAACGTTGCCAAAGGTGTCTTTCTCGCAGTTGTCGCCTGATTTTTCACCGCAATAGATTTTGGTCAGGTCGTATGGGTCTTTAATGCAGCCATAGCCACACGATTTGGTTTGGAAACTGGTCGTCAGGCATTGATAATCTTTGCTGCCATGGCCTTTGTTGTGGCGGTGATGGTGATGCCCGTCTTCGACGATGATTTTCACTTTGGCCAGCTGTATAGGCGCGTTTGTGGCTTCGTCTGCAACTGTGTCCGATACCTCCAAGACACTGAAAAACAAAATAAAAGCGACGTACTTCCATGTGTTAGAGATGTTCATTCGGGTGTTCATTGCAAATCTCCGAGGCGTCCATGAAGTTTCTCTGGGCCTTGTTATCGAGGGGAATGCAGACACACACATTCGTTAATGTTGCTTTTTTATTACTGTTTTGTCGCAGACTAGTCAAAAACTCTGACCGCGACCAATGGCCTAGGGTCAAAAATTCATTAAAAAAGAGCGAGCGAGCACAAGGCTTCACTCGCTCTGGGCGGCGGGTTGTTCGTTGGTAAACTGGCGATGTAAAACGGATTTTTTAGAGGTGGTGTTTCAGAGATCAGTGGCCTAAAGATAGCAAAACATTAAGTGCAAAATGCGATTTTATTCGATTTTTTTATTGCGATTTATTCTGAGCTAAGGCCGTTTTATTGTAAGGCGGTTCTAAAAAACGGCTTGGCGGTGATCAAATCGTGCCATTGTCGCGCAGTGTTTGGATTCTCGTAGGGCTAAACACACTGTGTGTTGCAGAGTCGTGTGCGTATCAGACAGACCACGAGTACCTGTAATGTTGGGTGCACATCGCTTGCTGAGTGCATGACAGCACAATTAATAGCTGTCGTGGCAAATGTCGATCACAGAGGGGGTTCTTATGTCCGCCGGTCGGCGGACATAAGGGGGGTCGTCAGGGAGTAATAAACATCATCGATAGCTGTGGGATATACGTAATCAGCAGCACCGCAAATAGTAAGACCATCATAAAGGGAATACAGGCCTGATAAAGTTCGGTGATGGGCTTTTTGAAGCGGTAGCTGGCGATGAACAGGTTCATGCCGACGGGCGGTGTGAAATAGCCAATCTGCATGTTAGCCAGGAAGATAATCCCCAGATGCACCGGATGAATACCGTAGTTGACGGCCAGCGGCAAGATCAACGGCACGATAATAACAATGGCCGCAAAGATATCCAGAAATGCACCAAGCACCAGCAAAAACAGGTTTAACAAAATTAAAAACGTCAGTTTGCTCGAGACATGCGCCTGTAGCCAATCAAAAATTTGTGTGGGTACTTGAGCGTCAATCAGCACATTGGTGAGTGCCAATGATGCTGCCAGAATGACGATGATACCGCCGACCATGGTCATGGATCGCAGCAATAAGCTGATCAGGCGATTCATTGGGATTTCCCGGTAAATCAAAATCTCCACCACCGCGACATAAAAGGTTGCCACCGCGGCGGTTTCTGAAATCGCAAAGTAGCCTGAGTAGATGCCTGCGAGAACAATAAACGGCAACGGGATTTCCCATTTGGCTTCCCACAAGGCCGCAGCTACTTCTGGCCAAGTAAATTTTTGACGTTCAATGTTCTGGTGCCGATTGCTCCACAAACTGTAAATGGTTAGCAGGGTGATCATGAGTAAAGCAGGGATGGCGCCAGCAACAAACAGATCCTGAATGGTGAACGCTGGGCCAGTATTCATTTGCTGAGCGATGATGCCGTAGAGAATTAGCGGCAGGGAAGGGGCGAGCAATAGCCCCAAACTGCCCGAGCTGGTAATCAAACCCAGTGAAAAACGTTCGGAATACCCCACTTGTTGCAGTGCCGGATACAGCAATGCGCCAATGGCAACGATGGTGACACCAGACGCGCCGGTGAATGCGGTAAACATGGCGCAGGTAATAAAGGCAATAATGGATAGCCCACCCGGAGCCCAACCAATCAGTGATTGCGACACACGAACTAGGCGCTGCGACGTATTACTTTCGGCTAGCAAATACCCGGTCAGGGTAAATAAAGGCAAGGCCACCAGCATGGGGGTGTCGGCAATACGATAAATTTCGACAGCAATAATTTGCAGCGGAATTTCGTTCAAATAAAAGCCGAGCATCGCAGCGGCAAGAATGACGACAAAAATCGGCGAGCCGATCACCGCCATCAATGTGATAAGGAAAAACTTTACAGCTGTCACAATGATTATCCGTCAGTTATTGCGCGGGGGTGTCGGCGGTCTGTTCGGTGTCTATTTCTGCGTCGAGTGGCGGCAGGAATACTTGGTGCAAAAATCGCATGCCAATAACGGCCAGTGCAAAAGGCATGATGGCTTCGCAAGCCCAAACAGGAATGCCCAGGAATGCTTCTGTGGGGAACTCATATTCGCCAATAACGAACTCAAGGCAGTGCCAGGCTGCGAAACCGCAGACAGTGGCTGAAAAAAGGCACACAACCATGTGCAATACACGCTTTAACCAGGGCTGACCATAGTGGGTCATCAAATCTATAGCGATGTGATTGCGCAGGCGGCTAGCCCGCATTGCGCCAAACATAGCAAGCCACAGCACGATGACGCGGCTTGCGTCTTCTGCCCAAGTGAATCCTGCAATGCCGGCATTTCGCATCACTATTTGGGTGAAGCTGATCAGCAGCAAACTGCTGATCAGGCTGACCAAAATTCCGTCTTCAATGCCGTGCAGAATTTTTCGGATCAGAGTAACGGCGGATTTAACCACCGTTGTTGGCCTGTTTGGCACGGAATTCTTCCAGCAGCTTCAGCATTTGCTGGTAGGTTTCCGGTTTAACCTGGCCGGTTTTCATGAACGCATCGCGGGTCGCTGCACTTTTGGCTTCCCAATCAGCGGCTTCTTCGGCTGTTGGCTGAAGAACTTTTATGCCTTGATTTTCTAAGGCTTTGAAGGCTTCTTGGTTGTCTTTACGATTCTGCTTGTCGATCTTTTTAAAGGCCGCATGCATAACGTCACGAACGGTCGCTTGATCTTCAGCGCTGAGGCGGTTGAAGGCTTTTTGATCAATCGCGAGCAGTGCATAGAAATAGACCAATGGGTAGTCAGTGACGTAATCAACCTGTGTGTGCCACTGCAAGGCAATGGCTGCGATTGGTGAGGCAAACACGGTATTGATCAAATCCGTTTGCAGGCTGGCAAGCACATCGCCCAGCTGCAAAGGTGTTGGGGTGATATTGAAAGCTTCTACGGCTACATCGGATGATGGATCATCAGCTGGTACCCAGACTTTCTCGCCTTTTAATGCAGTGGCAGCCGTGATCGGCTTTTTCGACATTAGGTATGCGAAGCCACCTTCGGCGAGACCGAAGTTAACAAAGCCGGCATCTTCGAAGTCTTTTTGTACGCTTTGATCCATGTTTTGACGCACAAAATCTACTTCTTCATACGATTTAAACGTTCGCGGTAAGTTGTAAACCTGTGTATTTGGCACAAGACCTGCCAATGCGCCGCCCGAGAAGGCTGCACCGTGCAATTGACCGATACGGATTTTCTTCAGTACAGCCTTGTCGTTCCCCATAACGCCGCCGGGATAGAAACGGAAGCGAACACGTTTTTCGGTGCGCTTGGCGATTTCCTTGCCCGCTTCACGCATGGAGTTCATCCAGTAGGAACCTTCCGGAGACAGAGTCGCGATTTTGAAAGTCGTCGCCAGCGTAGAGCTGCTCAGACTGATCAATACAGCGGCGATGCCGCCGACAAACAATTTACGCATGATAATTCCTGAGATTATTCGAAGTACTCGCTTTCGCCTTCCAACAGCAGTGCTGCTTGCTGTTGAGACCAAGCGTTCATTAGCGTTAAGCCAGGTTCGTGAGGGTCCGCTGCCAAGACGTCTTCCAGCAATTGATGATGGAGATCCTGATCAAACGTTAATCGGGCATAACGACGTGCATACTCAACTTTGGCGAGAAAGTTACGACCATTGGATAACTCAATCGCTCGTTCAAAGTGATGTTTACCGACATCCGGCTTACCGCCCAGTGCCGGTGGTAAAGTGGTTGCGATAGCGGCGAGGTACAAATGTGCGGTACCGTGTTCGTAACCTTCATCAAACTCAACCACAATACCCAGTAAACGCTGCGCTTTGGAAAGGTCTGCTAAGACATTCCAGTCATCAGAGTGGGATTGTATAAAGCTGAGCCAAGCAATTGAATAGGCGTAAGCCAGCGGAACGTCATCTTTGTGCAGCTCATCAGCGAATTCTTGAAATGCAGCGGCGTCCAATGAATCAATACCACACCACTTTTTGTTCATTTGACAACTGCCCTTTTGGGCGTAGTTGAAGGCTTTGTCACTGAGAATCTTTTTACGACGAGGATCTTCAACAAAGGCTCCTGCGTAGGCACCATAAATTTGCGCGGCTGAGAGCTGTGCTTTGCCGCCGGCATCCGGCTTGCGAGCAAAACTGTCGATCAAAATCAGAAATGTCGGCATCGCTGAGCCGACCGTTTCCGGGTCTTCGAAGTTCAGCATGGTTTCAGATACGCTGCTGGCGAATTTATCAGCTTGTTGCTCAACAAAGCTGCTGCAGCCTGCCATCAGTATGGCGGTCAGAAACAAACTAACCAGTTGGATTGGTAATTTCAGCTTCACCCAGGGGTCTCCGTCGCGGGATTAATCGGTCGTATGGCTTTTGACGTCACTATGATCAGATACGGAATCTGAAACCCAGTTGAAAGCCTTTGTATATGCCCAATGTGTTTTTATCTTCATCAGCCGCAAGGTTGCGGTAGCCAAGATACACAGTGGCATGTTCCATAACGTCATAACCAATATTGGCGCTGATATCGTAAAAGGTCGAATAATCGCCACCAAGCAAAATTTTGGGGCTGTAGTACGCTTCGCCGCCAAGCCAGAGTTTAGGGATCACGTAACCAATGATGGAGCCGCCAAGTGCCACACCGTAAGTGTTGCTGTCGCTGGTGTTAACCCAGATAAACTTGCCGCCAAGCTTGGCACGTAATACGTCGTTTTCAGTGCGTGCATAAAAGCCGGCTGAGGNTAGATTTTTGCTGCGATCGTCATAGATGCTGTGTAAGTAGGAAAGATCAAATGCGTAGGCATTGGAAAAGTCAGCTTCAAATTCAATTTCTACCAGCTCGTTGCTTAATGCCAGGTCAAAACTGTCGGCGTAAGACTGCAGGGAAAAAAGTGAAAACAATGTCGTAAAAGCGAGAGTAAACCAGGACTTCATGCACACCTCATTGTGTTGTCATTGAGTCCCCCCGTTTGCGTGAAACGCCATCCTTTTATTGAGCGATAGGCAATTCAATATAAGGCACGCGCGAGCATGGCTGTACCCGCGGAAAGACTATTTATTATTTCAAAGTGGCGCAGTATAACAAAATGGCATGGCGTTAAAATCACCAAAAACTGATAATCACTATTCTGTAATAGATTCGTGAAACCAGTTTTTTCGACGGATGGCATAATTCCTGATTAAAGATTCATATTGATGATGGCAAGAAGGACGGTGTATCAGTCGACAACAGAGCTAATTCAAGTCTGCAGCCCAGAGGGAAAGTAACCATGGAAAATCAACACTCAAATTACATGTCGCCGCCGGATGGGTTGATTCTCGCGGGCGGTCAGAGTGTTCGAATGGGTAAAGACAAAGCACTTTTGACGATTGCCGGTGCGACATTGGTTGAGCATCAAATCAAAAATATGCTGCCGCGAGTCCAGCATTTGTATATCGCAGCGAACCATATGACAGATGCATTGCGTTCGCGCATGCCCCATTTTGGTGAGGACAAGAAGCTCATTTGGTTAGAAGATCACTTAGATGGTGCACATGGGCCGCTCTCGGGAGTGACGGCTGCACTGACAAAAATGCAATTCAGCACGGCGCGTTATTTGTGGGTTAGTAGTTGCGATGCTTACGGCGTGGATAAGGGGGTGTTGCCATTACTGCAGAAAGCATTGCTCGAAAACGACGCCGATATTGCCTGTTTAACCGTCGATGGTCGGGAGCAACCCCTTCAGGCATTGCTAGATTGTCATCTTGGTAGTGATTTGAAACCTTGGCTGGAAGCCGGTAACCGGTCGGTATTTCGTTGGTATCACCGGCACAAAATGGTAACGGTAAGCTTAAACGACACCCATAAGGGCTGCTATAACATCAATACACCGGCCGACTATCAGTCGTTGTTACAAACACAAACACATTGCTCGGATTCATAACGTTCAGGTTTGTAAGCACTCTCGAGCGCGCACTGCGCAGTAAACTAATACAATCGATAACATCATGCGTTGCTCGTCAGCGCTGACTAATAGGTTCACGGAGTAGGTAAAAAACGACAACCATGCTGATAGATCCCTTCGGTCGACACATTAATTACCTACGGCTGTCTTTAACCGACCGCTGTAACTACCGCTGCACGTATTGCATGCCGGAAGATATGTCGTTTGCGCCGCGGCACGAAAACCTTGAGTGTGATGAGTTGTTACTTATTTGCCGAGCGTTTGTGGAACTGGGTGTCGAAAAAATCCGGTTAACCGGTGGCGAACCAATGGTGCATCCAGACTTCCCAGGTTTATTACAAAAGCTCAATGTGCTTGATGGGCTACGCAGTATTGCGGTGACAACCAATGGATCGTTATTGCAGCAGCACTTACCCATACTCGCTGATAGCAAGGTAAAACAGCTGAATATCTCTTTGGATTCCGTCAACCCCGAGACGTTTTCGCGCATTACCCGTACGCGTGCAGGGGAGTTGGATAAAGTCATTGCGGGTATCGATGCGGCCGTTGAGGCGGGCATTGAACGTGTGCGATTGAATGCAGTGGTATCGAATGGGTATAACCATAACGAGTTAGTTGATCTGGTGCGTTTTGCGATTGACCGACAAGTGCATGTTGCCTTTATTGAAGAGATGCCGATGGGCGACATGCCCGATTACAAGCGCAGTGAAAAGTACTTATCGAACCAGACTGTTAAAAACCAGCTGGCTGAGGTTTTCACTTTATTGCCGATGACGGAAAAACGTCAGCAAGCCGGCCCTGCTGTTTATCATAAAGTGGCAGGGACGCAGACGGAAGTTGGCTTCATTTCACCGCACAGTCAGAATTTTTGTTCCTCCTGTAACCGGGTTAGAGTGACGCGCAAAGGCCAGTTGGTACTTTGTCTTGGTAACGACGACGGGCTTGATTTGCGACAGATCATTCGCCAACATGCCGATACTAATGATGGGCGCGAGCCTCTGATAGCGCTGAAGCAGGCCATTGTTGATGCGCTGACACGAAAACCGGAAGCCCACCAATTTGATATTGCCCAAGATGACTGGCAAGTGGTGCGTTTTATGAATGTTACGGGTGGTTAATGCTGTCTTTTGATCAAGCCCTGAGCGCTTTGTTGCGTCAGGCTCCTGAGTTCCGACCCGATACGCTGGTTTTGCCTCTGGCGGATAGTACAGGTTGTACCCTTGCTGAAGATATCGCTGCTCAATGTGATGTGCCTCCGCAAGATAATTCGGCGATGGATGGATTCGCGTTTCGCTGTGCGGATATATCCGCTCAAGGCACGCCCGCGTTGCCGGTGTCTCAAAAAGTGTTCGCTGGAAGTGCCCCGGCGCCGTTGATGCCGGGAACTGCAGTGCGTCTATTTACCGGCAGCGTGATTCCCGAAGGTGCCGATACTGTCGAATTACAGGAGAACTGCACCTACGATGATGACGTGGTGCAATTTCATCAGCCAGTGACGCAGGGGCAGCATGTTCGCCGCGCCGGTGAAGATATTCAGCGGGGTAGAGTGCTGGCTGAAGCCGGGCAAACTATTTCATCCCGCCTGATTGGCATCCTCGCATCCACCGGTGTTGCTGAAGTTTGTGTCTTTAAACCGTTAAAGCTCGGCCTGCTGGCAACCGGCGATGAGTTAATTGAGCCGGGCAGACCGTTGGCCAGTGGCCAAATTTATAATTCCAACCTGTATATGCTGCAAGCAGAATTACACGCGTTGGGTTATCAAATTAAGGCTGCGCATGTCAGCGATAATCTGGATGCACTCACACAAACATTGTCAGCAATGATTCAAGAATGCGACTTGATCATGACAATTGGAGGGGTGTCGGTTGGCGATGCGGATCTGGTGAAAACAGCCATCACGGCGTTGGGGTCATTGGATTTGTGGAAGGTTGCGATGAAACCGGGCAAGCCATTGTCGTTCGGGCGCCTGCATCGACTATCTGAAATGCCCGCGCGTGACATCCCAGTAATTGGGTTGCCGGGCAACCCTGTATCGGCGTTTGCGACGTGCCGATTATTTGCCTTGCCATTCTTGCAGGTTATGCAGGGGGGAGAAGTGCCAGCGGCAGAGCACGAGACTTATCCGATCCAGCTATCTCGGCCGCTGCATCCAAAGCGCGAAGAGTTTGTGCGTGTTCAGCGCCAACGTGATGGTGATCACTGGGTATTGGTGCCGTTTTCCCATCAAGGGTCGGGGGTTCTCAGTTCGGTACTTTGGTCGAGCGGGTTTGCCCGCATACCGATGCAGCAGACCACAAATTCCGGTGACCGGGTCGAATATATCNCCTTCTGACATAAAAGTGTCTAAAACCCCATCTTCGTGATAGACAAATTGGTGCAGATTTTCGTAGAATACGCTCCCAGCGCGAGCGCCTATCTTTAGAGTGCTCAATCCCGCGCAAAAAACATGCAATTCGCCCTTAAATTTGCCGGTAACGGCATTCTCAGGTCAAAAGCAGGTTAGGTAAACGTTGATTGACGTCGATTTTTTGCACCAGATTACGTCACTCCCGCCGCGGGAAAATAGATTATTGAAAAAGCGAAATTGAGCGAGATAAAGGTGACTTTGTCTCGCTTTTTTTCGACCAGCCGCAAACGCGGTATATAGAAAGACTATCGGTTTATTGTTTCGGAGGTTCTCTTGACTGTTCCAGCTATACTCGCACTCGCAGACGGCAGTATTTTTCGTGGAATCTCTATTGGCGCCGAAGGGGAATCCATCGGCGAAGTGGTGTTCAACACGGCCATGACTGGGTATCAGGAAATCCTGACGGACCCGTCTTACGCTCGACAAATGGTGACATTAACTTATCCACACATTGGTAGCACCGGTGTGAATAAGGAAGATGAAGAAAGCGCCAATATTTGGGCTGCAGGCTTAATCATTCGTGATTTGCCTTTAATCGCCAGCAACTTTCGCAGCGAGCAAACTCTACAAGATTATTTGAGCGATAACGGCATCGTAGCGATTGCTGATATCGACACACGCCGCTTAACGCGTATTCTTCGCGACAAAGGTGCCCAAGGTGGTTGCCTCGTTGCTGGTGACGCGATTGATGAAGCTGCCGCGATTGCAAAAGCACAAAGCTTTGATGGGCTTGCCGGTATGGATCTGGCCAAAGAAGTAACGACTGACCAGCAATACGCTTGGACAGAAGGTACTTGGGAGTTGGGTCAGGGCTATAAAGACGCTAACGCATCTGATTTTCACGTAGTGGCATACGATTTTGGTGTGAAGCGCAACATTTTGCGTATGCTGGCGGATCGCGGCTGCAAGCTGACAGTCGTGCCTGCACAAACCCCTGCTGCAGACGTATTGGCGCTGAATCCTGATGGTGTATTCCTGTCTAACGGCCCGGGTGACCCAGAGCCATGTGACTACGCCATTGCCGCAATTAAAGAAATCCTCGAAACCGATATTCCGGTTTTTGGTATTTGCCTAGGTCATCAGCTGTTGGCATTGGCCTCAGGTGCAAGCACCTTGAAGATGAAGTTTGGCCATCACGGCGCTAACCACCCGGTTAAAGACGACAAAACCAGCGTTGTTATGATCACCAGCCAAAACCACGGTTTTGCTGTTGACGAAGACAGCTTGCCTGAGAACTTGGTCGCTACTCATCGTTCACTGTTTGATGGCAGCCTGCAGGGCATTCACCGGACTGATAAGCCGGCATTCAGCTTCCAGGGACACCCTGAAGCGAGCCCAGGTCCGCATGATGTCGCGCCGCTGTTTGATCATTTCACTGAGTTGATGACCCAAGCGAAGGCCGGCTGATCGCTGCAACGCGACACTGATTTATGTTTTATCCGGCAGCTCAGTCTGCCGTGTGAATAAGAACCTCAACGCAGAAGTTTTACTATGCCAAAAAGAACCGACATACAGTCTATCTTGATTCTGGGTGCTGGCCCTATTGTTATTGGTCAGGCTTGTGAGTTCGATTATTCCGGTGCCCAGGCTTGTAAAGCCCTGCGCGAAGAAGGCTTCCGGGTTATTCTGGTTAACTCCAACCCGGCTACCATCATGACGGATCCGTCGATGGCTGATGCAACCTACATCGAGCCTGTTCGTTGGGAGACCGTTGCCAAAATTATCGAAAAAGAACGCCCAGATGCGTTGTTACCAACCATGGGAGGCCAGACTGCGCTTAACTGTGCGTTGGATCTTGACCGCGAAGGCATTCTTGAGAAATTCGGCGTTGAAATGATCGGCGCAACGAAAGAATCCATCGATATGGCCGAAGATCGCCGCTTGTTTGATGATGCGATGAAACGTATCGGCTTAGAAACGCCTAAGGCTGGCATCGCGCATACCATGGATGAGTCGTTCGAAATCCTCGACGATATTGGTTTCCCTTGTATTATCCGTCCATCATTCACTATGGGTGGCTCTGGCGGCGGTATTGCTTATAACCGCGAAGAATTCGAAGAGATTTGTCAGCGCGGTTTGGATTTGTCCCCGACCAGCGAACTGTTAATTGATGAATCTTTGATTGGCTGGAAAGAATATGAGATGGAAGTTGTTCGTGATAAAAACGACAACTGCATCATTGTTTGTGCTATTGAAAACTTCGACGCTATGGGTGTTCATACCGGTGATTCGATTACCGTTGCACCGGCGCAAACACTTACCGATAAGGAATATCAAATTCTGCGTAACGCCTCATTGGCGGTATTGCGTGAAATCGGCGTTGAAACCGGTGGTTCGAATGTTCAGTTCGGCATGAACCCTGAAGACGGTCGTTTAGTGTTGATCGAAATGAACCCGCGTGTATCGCGTTCATCGGCATTAGCATCGAAAGCAACGGGCTTCCCGATTGCTAAAGTCGCGGCGAAGCTAGCGGTAGGTTATACCCTAGACGAACTGGCTAACGATATTACCGGTGGTGCGACGCCTGCCTCGTTCGAACCCTCTATTGATTATGTCGTTACTAAGATCCCACGTTTCACC
The DNA here is from genome assembly GCA_902705835.1 of BD1-7 clade bacterium. Lineage (NCBI taxonomy): Bacteria > Pseudomonadati > Pseudomonadota > Gammaproteobacteria > Cellvibrionales > Spongiibacteraceae > BD1-7 clade bacterium. Next base: position 18,454 of record CACSIN010000011.1, on the reverse strand, counting down.
TTTGAGAAATTCTCTGCAGCGGAAAACCGCTTAAGTACTCAGATGAAGTCCGTTGGTGAGGTCATGGCTATTGGTCGTACCTTCCAAGAATCGCTGCAGAAAGCACTGCGTGGTTTGGAAGTGGGCGCATGCGGTTTTGATGAAAAGATTGATCAAAAAGATCCTGATGCGCGAGCGAGTATTGTTTCTGAGCTGCGCAACGTTGGTGCTGAGCGAATCTGGTACATCGCAGATGCGTTCCGTGCCGGCATGACCGTTGATGAAGTTAACGAAAATACCGGTGTTGATCCTTGGTTCCTGGTTCAGATCGAAGACTTGGTTACCACTGAAGAAAGCCTACGAACAACGGCAGTTTCTGATCTGTCTGCGGATGATATTTACCGCCTTAAACGCAAAGGTTTCTCCGATCTGCGTTTGTCGTCACTGTTGGGTGTCTCTGAAAAATCATTCCGTACGCTGCGTCTTGAATCAGGTATCAAGCCAGTTTACAAACGTGTAGATACGTGTGCTGCAGAGTTTGCGTCGTCGACAGCGTACATGTACTCGACATACGAAGAAGAGTGTGAGGCTAATACCTCAGATCGTGACAAAATCATGATTTTGGGTGGCGGACCAAACCGTATCGGTCAGGGCATCGAGTTTGACTACTGCTGCGTACATGCAGCACTGGCAATGCGTGAAGATGGTTATGAAACCATTATGGTTAACTGTAACCCTGAAACGGTTTCTACCGATTATGATACCTCTGATCGCTTGTATTTTGAGCCGGTAACATTGGAAGACGTATTAGCAATCGTTGATGCTGAAAAGCCGAAAGGCGTTATTGTGCAATTTGGTGGCCAAACGCCATTGAAATTGGCACGTGATCTTGAAGCTGCTGGCGTACCGATCATTGGTACCTCACCAGAGGCCATTGATCGTGCTGAAGATCGTGAACGCTTCCAGCAAATGATTCAGCGCTTGAACCTGAAGCAACCTGCGAATGCCACTGTGCGCTCTGCTGAAGAAGCAATTCAGGTTGCCACTGATCTTGGTTATCCATTGGTTGTTCGTCCGTCATATGTTTTGGGCGGCCGTGCGATGGAAATTGTTTATAAAGAAGAAGAGCTGGCTCGTTATATGCGCGAAGCCGTTCAGGTTTCAAACGATTCCCCCGTATTGCTGGATCGATTCCTGAACTCAGCGATCGAGATGGATGTAGATGCTGTCTCTGACGGTAACGACGTGGTTATTGGTGCGATCATGCAGCATATCGAGCAAGCTGGTGTGCATTCAGGTGACTCTGCATGCAGCTTGCCACCGTTCTCGATTTCAGCGGAAGATCAAGATAGCATGCGCGAGATGGTTCGTCGTATGGCGCTGGAATTAAACGTTATCGGCTTGATGAATGTTCAGCTGGCGATTCAAGACGGTGAGATTTATGTTATTGAGGTAAATCCTCGTGCATCACGTACGGTGCCATTTGTTTCCAAGTGCATCGGTACATCATTAGCCAAAGTTGCTGCGCGTTGTCAGGCGGGTATGTCGCTGGCCGATCAAGGCTTTACTGAAGAAATTGTACCGCCGTTCTTTAGTGTTAAGGAAGCCGTCTTCCCGTTCAATAAATTCCCTGGGGTTGATCCGATTCTCGGCCCAGAAATGAAATCAACCGGTGAGGTAATGGGCGTGGGTGATAGCTTCTCAGAAGCCTTCGCGAAAGCCAATGCCGGTGCTGGTGATGACATTCCGAATTCTGGTACAGCGTTTATCAGTGTGCGAGATGTTGATAAGGTCGCCGTTATCGGCGTTGCTCGTCAATTGATCGATCAAGGTTATCAATTGGTTGCTACACGTGGTACGGCTAAAACTATCCGTGAAGCGGGTATGCCAGTTGAGAACATCAATAAAGTGACGGAAGGACGTCCGCACGTTGTTGATGCAATAAAGAACGGTGAGATTGACCTAATCGTCAATACTACTGAGGGTCGTCAGGCAATTTCAGATTCTTCGGCAATTCGCCGTAGCGCGCTGGCGAAACAGATTTGTTATACCACTACCCTGGCTGGCGCAGACGCTATCTGTAAGGCGATGGCGTTTGGTGAGGAACGTGAAGTACGCCGCCTCCAGGACCTGCATGAGAGAGTAAAAGGATAATGGCACAGGTACCCATGACAGAAGAGGGCGCGCAAGCGCTCCGCAAAGAACTTGATCAGTTAAAAGGCGTGGATCGTCCTCGCATTGTAACGGCTATCGCTGAAGCACGTGAACACGGTGATTTGAAAGAAAATGCCGAATACCATGCGGCACGTGAGCAACAAGGTTTTTGCGAAGGACGTATTCAGGAAATTGAAGGCAAGCTGGCAGAAGCGGTGGTTATTGATGTGACCAAGCTTCCTAAAAATGGCAAAGTCATTTTTGGTGTTACTGTTGAGTTGCTCAATGTCGACACGGACGAAACAGTGACTTACAAGTTGGTAGGTGACGATGAAGCCGATGTGAAGTCTGGAAAAATTTCGATCAATTCACCGATCGCTCGTGGCATTATCGGTAAATCCGAAGGTGATGATGTAACGATCGCGACACCAGGCGGTGAAGTAGAGTACGAAATCGATCAGGTTCACTACATCTGATCGTACGATTTGGTTTCTATTGCTGTGTAGGGATAGAGACCAAATTGTGAGATAGTCGAGCTAGCTAGATGCAAAGCCCAGACATAAAAAAACGCGCTATTAAGCGCGTTTTTTTATGTCTGGTGTATTGTGATGCGGCGTATCGTCGGCCTCGTTAATTTGCTGATAACGGGTTAGCAATGCTGCGGTTGATGGGTCTAAATCATGGGTGTCGCCGGTATCTAGCTTTGGCTTTATCCCCTTGCTGATCTGCTTACCCAACTCAACACCCCACTGATCAAACGCGTTAACGTTCCAGATAACGCTTTGCACATAGACTTTGTGCTCATACAGGGCGATTAACGCCCCCATATTTTCTGGCGACAAACGATCTAACAACAGCGTGCTGCTGGGGCGATTGCCGGGCATATGTTTATGTTGGTCAGCCGTTTGTTGGCCAAGCATCAGGGCGTTTGCCTGCGCAAGGCAGTTAGCGAATAGCCAATCCTGGTGTTCTTTATGGGTATGCTCTTGCTGAGCACAGGCGATAAAATTCACCGGCACAAATTCAGGGCTCTGGTGCAGTAATTGAAAATATGAATGCTGACAGTTCGTACCGGGCTCACCGAATATCGTGGGGCAGGTATGGTAGTCGACTGCATTGTTATTCAGGTCAGTGCTCTTGCCGTTGCTTTCCATTTCAAGTTGTTGGAGAAACGGGGCAAAACTGCGTAGACGTGAATCATAGGCGGCAATACACAGGCTTTCACGATCGAAGAAATTGACATACCAGACACCAATCAATGCCATAAGGACGGGCATATTGGCATTTAATGGTGCATCGAAGAAATGAGTATCCATGGTTGCAGCGCCGTCGAGAAGCGATTCAAACGTCTCCCAACCAAGGCCTAATGCCAAGCTCAAGCCGATTGCGCTGAACGACGAAAAGCGCCCGCCAACCCAATCCCAAAATGCAAAAATATGCGTCGGAGAGATGCCGTAATTTTCGGCTTTTTCCGGGCTGCTGGTCACGGCATAAAAGTGCTGAGCCACAGCATCTTTACCGAGCTGCTGCTCCAGCCAGTGTTTGGCCGTGTTGGCGTTGGTCAATGTTTCTAGCGTGGTGAACGTTTTTGAGGCAACCACAAATAGGCACGTCTCAGGGTTTAACCCATCAAGGACTCGAGCCAATTCGTGAGCACAAATATTGGAAATAAAATGACAGCGAATAGACGGTAAGTGATGGACCTGCATACCCTGATAAATCATTTCTGGGCCGAGGTAAGAGCCGCCAATGCCGATGTGTACAATATCCGTAAACGCTTTGCCGGTGACGCCAGTAACATCGGCATTATGTACACGGCTCACTGCGTCTTTCATCTTCGCACGGGTATTAATCACAGCATCAAACTGCGGGTGCAATTGAGTGGGAATCGTCGATTTATCGGTTTGGCGCAGCAGATGATGCAATACCTGCCGGCCTTCCGTGGAGTTGAGCTCTTCACCTGATTGCATTGCCTCAATGGCTTTGGCAACGTTTTGTTGACCCGCCAAATCCAGCAATGCGTTCAACGCATCATCATCAATCAGCTCTTTTGAGTAATCATAAAACAGCCCGCCTGCCGATAAACAGAGGCGGCTTGCGCGCTCAGTATCGTCAGAGAAAGCGTCTTTCAAACTGAAGTTTGCAAAACGCTCAGAGTGGTTTTGCAATGCGTTCCATGCCAGTGATGCTGTCAATTCAGACATTATAAAAATCCCGATACCACTTCACGAATTCAGTGATACCGCTTTCAATAGTTGTGCCAGGTTTGTAATCCATGTCTTTTACCAAAGCATCGACGTCAGCGTATGTCGCGATGACGTCGCCCGCTTGCAGTGGTAAAAGATTCATTTCGGCTTTTTTGCCTAACGCTGTTTCCAGTGTTTGGATGTAATCCAGCAATTCTACCGGATTATTGCTGCCGATGTTGTAAATACGGTAAGGCCCTTTGCTGCTGGCAGAATCAGGTTTGTCGCCGCGCCATTCCGGATTCGATTGTGCCGGGTTATCGAGACAGCGAATCACGCCCTCTACGATATCATCGATATAGGTGAAATCACGTTGATGTTTACCGTAGTTGTAGACATCAATCGGGTTGCCTTCGAGAATGGCCTTGGTGAATTTAAACAACGCCATGTCTGGACGCCCCCAAGGGCCGTAAACGGTAAAAAAGCGCAAACCCGTGGTAGGAATTTCGTAGAGATGGCTATACGTGTGTGCCATCAACTCATTGGCTTTCTTGGTTGCCGCATACAGGCTAACAGGGTGATCAACGTTGTCGTGTACACTGAAAGGAGTTGTCTCATTCGCACCGTAAACCGAGCTGCTGGAGGCGTAAACGAGGTTATCTACCGGGTTGTGACGACAGCCTTCGAGAATATTGGTAAACCCAACCAAGTTGGAATCAATATACGCATGCGGATTTTCGATGGAGTAACGCACACCTGCCTGGGCCGCGAGATGCACAACGCGCTGAGGTTGATACTTGGCAAACATTTCTTCCATGGCTTGGCGGTCGGCCACATCAATGCGTAAATCAGTAAACGTATCAAACGGCGTGAGTTGCTCTAGACGCGCAAGCTTGAGGTTGACGTCGTAATAGTCGTTGATGTTATCCACACCAATCACTTCATCACCACGTTCAAGCAATTGTTTACAAAGATGAGAACCGATAAAACCGGCAGAGCCTGTGACTAATACTTTCATGCTGGAATCCTATAGCGGGGCGCGTGGCGATGCAACTTTGTTAGCCTGCCTGATGGCCCATTATCGTGATTAATTTAATCGCAGAATATGACTTTTTAATGGCGACCCGGCGTGTTATTGCTCGGTTGCCTGCTTAATCTGTTGTATTACCTCTGAGAGCCCTGGCTTCTGGGCGATTTCATCAATCGTCAAACCACTGAGCTCATGCGGAAATACCAGCCAATCCTCGGTGGTATGGAGGTAATAGTCTGGAACCCTCTGTGTTTGATTGTTGCCCGGTTTAAACCACGGTGTCGCAACACGTATATTGGGGCAACGCGGGCCTAAATCGGTGCTTAACGCGTTGATGACAGCATCAAGGCTCAACCCTGTATCATACACATCATCGACCAGCAGGATGTTGGCAAAGGCATCAGCGCGTTCGGCAATATATCCAAGGCCATCAATATCGATATTTCGTTCGCGTTCACCGATACCAGAATAAGACCGCGTTTTGATAGCGATATGGTCAGTTGGGCAGCCCAAATGATCCAAAAGCTCATGAATAGCAATCGCCACCGGTGTGCCGCCGCGCCATACGCCAACAATCAGGTCTGGCACAAAATCACTGTGGTAGACTTCTAATGCCAGTCGATAGGCATCTTGCAGCAATTCGTCAGCACTCAGATAAGTTTTGTTCATGATCACGTGTTTCTGCATACTCTCGTTTGCAGGGATTATATGCAAATTTGTTCGCGGCTGGAATTTTGTTAGAAATATCTCTAGAATTCGGCGACTTACGCGTTTCGATTTGGTTTCCGCCCTTAGCTCAGCTGGGTGGAGCCGGAAGCAAACAAAGCGGTTGAGCTTTGTTCCGACGAAACGCGCGAAGTTAAGCTTCGTGCAGGGCCCCGAAGGGGGAGCGTCCCAAGGCGAAGCCTTGTTGAATGCAAAAACAGTGCTTTACCCGCCCTTAGCTCAGCTGGGTGGAGTCGGAAACAAACAAAGCGGTTGAGCTTTGTTCCGACGAAACGCGCGAAGTTAAGCTTCGTGCAGGCCCCCGAAGGGGGAGCGTCCCAAGGCGAAGCCTTGTTGAATGCAAGTCAGTTCTTTACCCGCCCTTAGCTCAGCTGGATAGAGCGTCCCCCTCCTAAGGGGAAGGCCTCAGGTTCGAATCCTGAAGGGCGGGCCATTCAACTCATTGAATGTAAACAATATATTTAAATTACCTTCTCCTCAATAACACCAAGATTTTCCCATCTGGGACAATTTTGGGACACTGAAATTGAAATCCTAATTTCAAGGAGAAGGCGATGGCGACCATCACCCAACGTGCCAAAGGACAATGGCAAGCAAAAGTTCGTAAGCGTGGCTATCCGATAGAAACCCGCACCTTCAGTAAAAAGTCAGAAGCTGAAGCATGGGCACGACAAACTGAAAGCGAAATGGATCGCGGTTTCTTTCTGTTGACCAGCGAAGCGGAAATAACCTCTCTGACAGAACTCATCAGCCGCTACCAACGGGAAGTCGCTCCCAGCCCTCGCCGACAAGCTCGGCAACAACGAGATAGAGCAATTAGTGAGGCCTTTGACGATTCTAAAAGCCGTGACGGTGCACGTCGTATTCAGGCTGAGCTGGTCGATCAGGGGATGTGTCACGACATAAAAACCATCGCAGACAGTAACCATACATTATCGGTAGCTCCTAATCTGCTGGATAGGGACTTCAATGCTGATGCCCCGAATCAAAAGTGGGCAGGTGATATCACTTATCTGTACACCCGCGAGGGCTGGCTGTATCTAGCGGTGATGATCGATCTTTACTCGCGGGCGGTGATTGGCTTGGTCCATGATGTCATCAAGAATGACAGCGGGCTTAGTCTGTGATGCGCTGCAGATGGCGTTGTTCCGACGTAGTTTCCCTGAAGACGTTATCGTACACAGTGACCGTGGTAGCCAGTACTGCTCAGGCGCTTACCGCGGGCTGATTGAAGAGAGAAAGCTGCAACAGAGTATGAGCCGTCATGGGAATTGCTGGGACAATACCTGTGTAGAAAGTTTCTTTCATTCCTTCAAAGTAGAAGCGATTCACAATGAGCCGTTAGTGAATCGAGAAGAGATGCGCCGAGCGGTGTTCGAATATATTGAAGTTGATTACAATCGAAAAAGGCGCCACAGTGCGCTGGGTTATTTGAGCCCTGAAAAATACGAAATGAAATTAGTCGCTTAACGAGTGTCCACTTTTACTGGGGCAGATCAGTTCACTTTTCGTGGGTAAGACCAGACAAGTCTAGATGATAATTTTTCCAAATGTTGCAACCTATATTACGTAAGTTAGTATTGATTAATCTCGATTAATTAAACTGATAGTTCTCATATGTTAACCAATAGCGTCAATTATTCTGGCCTAAATGATGTCGCCGCATTTGTTTGCGTGGTACAGACAGGTTCGTTTACCGCTGCTGCTGAGCGACTTAACACCTCAAAATCAGTGATTAGCAAGTATATTACACGCTTGGAAGCAAGGCTTGGCGTGAAGTTGCTGGCGCGCACTACCCGCCGTTTAACGCTCACGGAAATTGGTGAAATTTTCTATGAAGGGGCGCAGCAGGGATTGGAGGCCATTGATAGTGCTGAAGAAGCCGTTTCTTTTTTACAGGGCGATCCCCGAGGTACCATTAAAATTAACGCCCCTTTATCTTTTGGTGCTTTGCATATAGCTCCGGCACTCAAAGAGTTTATTCATAGGTATCCTGAAATGCAGGTAGACCTCCGATTTGAAGACCGAAAAGTCGATATGATTAAGGGTGGATTTGACTTGACGGTTCGGATCACTCATCAATTAGAAGGTAATTTAATCGCTAGAAGAATTGCCCCTTGCCATCATGTTTTGGTGGCTGCCCAAAGTTATTTGACCAAACATGGCACACCTAAGGAACCCGAGGATTTAAAGGCTCACAACGTAGTTACCTATCAATATCAAGAATCACCCTGGGAGTGGGAATTTACCGTAGCTAAATCTGAACCCAAACGAGTAACTGTCAGCGGCTCAGTGCAAATGAACAATAGCCTAGCAATACGTGAAGCGGTATTGGCGGGAGTTGGGATCTCTAGAATGCCCACATTTGCAGTCGGAGAAGACATCAAATCGGGTAGGCTTATTCAACTATTGCCTAAATATTCTCTTTTGGAACATTCAATTTATTTAGTATTCCCTGAACGTCATCACATGGCGCCCAAGACTCGTGCGTTTATCGATTACATGGTAGAACGCATGGAAGGGAATCCCTCATGGGATGACTTTTAGTTATTGGTTCATATTTGTGAACAATGAGTTGCCACTGCAGCAGTTTATTCTATAAATATATCCCAATACACTTTGTCCATCATTATGCACCCACTAAGGAAACAATGATGAACAGCAAAAAATTCACACCATTAATCTCTGTATTAGCAATAGTAGGTGCTCTTAATTCTCCTCAAGCACTCGCGGATTCAAAGCAACCTCGAAAGGCCATTCATCCAACCCAGTACGGATTCTCTTACGCAAATGCGGTTATAGAAAATACCGCGATGTTATACGTGTCTGGACAAGTAGGCTCTAGTAAAACCGGCCCAAACGATTTTTACTCACAAGTTGATAGGTCATTCGAAAACTTGCAATCCGTACTAAAAGAATCTGGTGCAAGCTTTACGGATGTTGTCAAAATAACCTTGCTGATCACCGATTATGATCCTGACAAACTTGCTTATATGGTAAAAAAACGCAAAGCAGTATTCGGCGACTCCCCTCCTGCTAGTACTTTGATCCCCGTCACTCGACTTTATGCCGACGGCGTTATGTTCGAAATTGATGCCATCGCAGTATTGCCTAAGTAATTACTCATCTCCAAATTAATGTTTAATCATCTTTTAACGTGGATGAGATAAGGCCTGGGAGAAACTCATGAAACAAAGTAAATTTACAATAGTTCTTGCACTCTTTGCAGTGATGGGGGCGTTAGCCTTTAGTTCAGCCTATGCTGATCAAAGTAAAGTAGGTAAAAGCCCATGGGGACCAGATGACGAAATTGGTCGCTTAAACTTAATGAATCCAGCATCAAAAGCAGCAGTACTATCTCGTATTTATGGCGGTGATGTTTATGATCTATCTGTTGAATATTATACGGGAATGCCAGGTTGGTTTGCTGCTGGCGACCCTAGGTATACATTCTGGATGACTCACACACCACAGGGCACTGTAAATAGTGATCCTATGAATGTGGGTAAGAAAATGAATGAGCATGTCAGTTATTCTGGCTCTGCAATCTCTATGTATACACATACGGGTACCCATATTGATGCGTTAAACCATTTCGGGCTAGACGGTAAAATATATAACGGATTCGATGCAAAAAAAGACTTAGGTGACCGAGGCTGGAACAAAACAGGGGCTGAAACAATACCACCTATTGTTGCTCGCGGTGTCCTAATTGATGTCGCCGCTGATCAAGGCGTTGAAGTATTATCACCAAATTTCCGTATTGGCAAAAAAGAAATACAAAGCGCACTCAAACGACAAAACATAAAGCTAGAAAGCGGTGATGTTGTGCTTATCCGTACGGGTAAAATGGTTAATTATAATGAAATGGACGTTTACCTTGAAGCTCCTGCCGGCCTTGGAATGGCAGGTGCTAAATATCTTGTAGAGCAAGGAGCTATGGTCATCGGTGGAGATAACCTTAGTTTAGAGGCATTTCCTTCCGAGATAGAGGGAAATTATCTCCCTGTTCACACTTACCTATTGGCGCAACATGGTATCCCAATTATGGAATTAGTTAACTTAGAAGAACTTTCAGAAGATAAAATTTATCAGTTTGCATTCATTGGAGGTTCTTTAAAGCTAAGAGGAGCTGATGCAGCTCCAATGCGCCCTATTGCAATTCCGATCAAGTGAAGTGGTTTAATAAAACCGGACACCAATTTAGGTAGTAATATTACCGTCTGTAATGAGGTGTTACATGGCTACCAAAAGACGTACATTTTCTACTGAATTTGAATTTGAATTTGAATTTGAATTTGAATTTGAATTTGAAGCAGCATGCTTCGTTCTTGATGAAGGCTATTCCATGACCGAAGCTGCTTGATCACTTGATGTCGGAGAAACCGCGTTAAGGCGATGGGTTGATCAGCTCAAGATTGAACGCGGTGGCTCCACACCAAGCGCTAAAGCCATGACATCTGATCAACAGCGTATTCAAGAATTAGAAAAACAAGTCAAACGATTAGAACTGGAGAAAACGATTTTAAAAAAGGCTACAGCTCTCTTGATGTCGGACGAAATGCCACGTATTCGTTGATTGATTGATTGATTGATTGATTGATTGATTGAGCTGCCCTGTCTAACTTGTCTGTAGGCAGTTTACCGTCAGTACAACAAGTTATTACGATCAGAAAAAGCGCCGACGCGTTGTGGACTCTAAGCGTGTAAAATTGCGCGCACAGGTCCGTGAAATGTTTAACACAAGTCGACGCTCTGCTGGCAGTCGGAGCATCGCAAGTAAGCTGACTGAAAAGGGAATAAATATTGGCCGTTTCAAAGTGCGTAGCTTGATGAAAGAGGCTAATTTAGTCAGTAAACAACCTGGAGCGCATCGCTATAAAGTCGTCAAGGAAGAAAGACCGGATACTCCTAATCACTTATCCAGACAGTTCAATGTATCAGCTCCCAATAAAGTTTGGTGTGGTGACATTACGTACATTTGGGCTGGTAATAAGCGGCGTTATTTAGCTGTTGTTATTGACCTGTTTGTCCGTCGCGTTGTGGGTTGGTCTATATCTGACCATCCGGATACAGACATAGTGATTAAGGCGTTAGAGATGGCTTATGAGCAGCGAGATCAACCTAAGGGCGTGATGTTTCATTCCGATCAAGGAAGCCAATATGCCAGTCTTAGGTTTAGATAATTACTTTGGCGTTTTCAGATCAAGCAGAGCATGAGTCGACGAGGAAACTGCTGGGATAACGCTCCAATGGAGCGTCTATTTCGTAGTTTAAAAACGGAGTGGATTCCAAAATTGGCCTATTCCGATATCGAAGAAGCGAAAAGAGATATTGGCGAATACTTGATGGACTATCACAACGGCTATCGCCCGCATAGGAAAAGCGGTGGATTATCACCGATTACTGCGGAAGAAAAACATAATTTGCTATCCGGTATTAGTTGACCACTACACTCGTTAGATCAAAATATAATTATATGAAGTGCCCACTTTTTTGGGGGAGGTCTATCAATTAAGTGCTCTACTACACCACGACTTGCCGGCGTCAGGCCGGTTTAGATCTTGATTTGGAATCTCGCACAACAATAAATGCACGTTATTGAGGTTGGTGCGGTAGGCGTTAAATTTATAGTGAAAGAGGGTGAAAGGCCCGTAAATACGGCGTATATGGCACAAGGTTCATCTCGGCATCCTCGGCTAAAAAATGAATGACTGAAACCGATTAATTTAACAAATTTACTAAGAGGTAAAGTTTATTAAGTTGTTCCTCGCAAGCTTTCGATAAGAGAAGTAATGCATTGTAATATAAGTTCAAAATCAATTTCGGAAAATAAAAGTACTAAAATGAAACGATCAGTAACTACTGCAATATCAATAATATTATTGGCAGGATGCACCCCTCCTGATACAACTATTCCTAATATAAATCGTCCTCCTGTATTTCTAAATACGCCAAAAAGTAATGTCCTTGAAAATACTGAATATATTTTCTTGCCGAATGTAGAAGACAATGAAAATGATACCTTAGTATTCACTATAACAGGGAAACCTGACTGGGCAGAATTCAACACGTCAACAGGTGAGCTGAGGGGCAATGCGCCGCAAAAATCTGTGTTTAGCAACATCGTCATCTCAGTATCCGATGGTCAAAACACGGTCTCACTGCCCACATTTAATATCGACGTAATCGGCGAGTTACACGATGTCACCATCAAATGGGAAGCGCCTACTACAAATGTCAATGGCGATAGTATCGATAACATTATTGGCTATAAAATAATGTACGGAGAAGGCAGTCAAAACTATTCGAAAATTGTCACTATCAATGACCCCAATGTGAATGAAACCACCATTGTAGATTTAGAAAATATAGATTATTACTTCAGCATGAAAACGGTCGTACTCAATGGTATAGAAAGCGAAGCAGCACCAGAATTTAAATATGAGCCAAGCCTCTAAATCCCGATACTATTGAACATAGGCCATCGATATGAAGTTAAATTTTTTTTTATCCCTGATGATATTACTCAGTACAGGGCAAGCCTTCTCCGAAGAGCATTTCGTACGACTCGACGGAGGTAATTGGAATCAATGCGACGGTAAGACGAATGTCGCATACTCCAGTGAGATAACAACAAGAGAATGCGCAGTTAGTCACTTGTTTGAACTGTTAGATCCGCAAACAGGCGACGTAAGAATTAATGGTGGTGATATCATCACAGTGATGAATCAAAGCAATGGCGAGCCAGCAGAATATACGATGGGGACTCACGGGGATTATACATCCGGCCGCTGTCATACCGGTTGGGCTTATTCTTGTACCCTCCCATCTCTCCCTTCGGGCACGCAAGAAAACCCTACCATTCTAAGAGGACAGCTAGTCGACGGTACTTGTGCTAACAAGCCTGTGCTATGGGGAACGGGCCGAGCGAAGTCTATTTTAACTATCGATAATGCAGAGCACGTCCAGATTAGCTGCTTAACCATTACCGATAAAAGTAGCTGTGTAGGTTCCCCTGGTTTTCCTGATCAATCACTCGTCTGTGACAGAAGTGCTCCTTACGATAAACCCTTCGCGGATACAGGCATTACCATTAAAGATTCTTCAAACCTTGAATTGACTGACGTTGATGTTCAGGGCTTAGGTAAAGGCATACATGCAGGAAGATTACATAACATCACATTAACCCGCGTTAATATCTTCGCCAATTACAGCGTTGGCTGGGATGGAGACATTGGATTTCTGGACGGCACTCCTGATAGTTCCAATACAGGAACCGTAAAATTTATCGATTCAGGCATTAATTTTAATGGCTGCGCATTAATTTACCAACCCGGCAGCGCCCAACACAACCAACCCCATGCTTGTTCAAGGCAAGACATCGGCGGTTACGGCGATGGCGTAGGCACGGGGCAAACGGGAGGCGATTGGATCTTCGACAACACTACCGTTATGCATAATTCCAGCGATGGTCTCGATATGCTCTATCATGAATTTGGCGGTAAAATCACCATTAAGAACAGCCGTCTTGAAGGTAATGCTGGCAATCAAATTAAAACCTCAGGCAATGCCGAAATAATCAATAACATCATCATTGGCAGTTGTGCTTGGAACAGCAGGCAAGAAGATGCTCTTGGAAAAGAAGGTGAAATCTGTAGGGCAGGCGGCAATACCTTATCGCTTCACTTTACCCATGCAGACACTCAAGTGAGCGTCATCAATAATACCGTCTACGCTGAAGGGGACGTTATAATTAATACCGGCAACAGAACTTCTGTGCCCGAAAGTACGCAATCACTGTATGTGGTCAACAATGTGTTTTATGGCCTTGTCGATTATCGCCAGAATTTTGAAAACGCGGCGATGTATTACACCGTAGCCGCTTTTCCCTATACTCAAATGCACAACAATATCATCCATAAACCCAAAAATTTCGGCTATCCCTGCATTAACTTCCCGAACAATACGCCTTCAGCCAATAATGGCCAGGAAGGGTTTTGTACGGACTCTGGAGCCGTAAGTTATTACGATAATGATGATCTCTCCATCATCAGCAATCCACATTTCCCTGCCATTGATATTGGACATAGGTATACAGCCTATGACATAGCAACCTTAAAGCGTGAGGCTGCAAATCCTTATCCGTTAGATGCTGGCTCCCCAGTAGTAAACAATGGATATAATGCTCCAGTGGGTGGAATAGCCATTCCTACGACAGATTTCTATGGCAACCCAAGAGTGGGGTTACCAGATATCGGAGCGATCGAATATGCCTCTAAACCTAACCCACCAACCATTTTATCGATCGAACAGTTTTAGACGATAACAATGCAGGCCTGAGATCAGATAATTAAGTGCAAGATAGCAGATTCGGGCCTGTTATGAAGCTCAATACCCCTACGATGCAGTAGGATGCCATAAGCCGAGAAATCCGACGCCGTGATCAGGGGAGTTATTGTGCGGAACTCGCCGGCCAACACGCTACGGCTAAGCGGCAATTCGCGTTCAAATATCACAAGATATACCGATGCAATTTGGCCCATTAATAGTAGACACCTTGTTGACCAAATAAAATTGCTGACCGAGATGAAACATGACTAAAAAACCAACCCAGTAAGTGTCATAACGATGACTCCAAAGCTGAACCCCTATCTAAAAAACTGGGCGTAACCAAAGCTGTTGACTCATCTTAGGTCTAGGCTTATTTATTTGACGTCTAATAACTTGCCCTTGACTTAGACTAGTTTTCATTACAATGCTGTTACACCCTGTTCACATTCTTAATGTTCAACCTATTACCGACTGATAATCGAGTTGATTAGGGTGTGCTTGATGATGCGGTTACGATTTGGCTAATCGACAGTATCAATAATGATAATTTCACAATCTGTTGCTGCTCTTAGAATAATTGAATCCGATTGAGTCACTTCAGCACCATCCCCCTTGTTCATGGTTACATTCCCCATTTGGCTGCAAGCACTATTTTCAACGCTGAACGTACCATTTGATGCTAACACATACGCTTGATGAACAATGTTATGCTCAACAATAGAGCCTTTAGCTAACTTGCCACCATAGATGCGTGCTTCTTGGTTGATAAAAAGTGCCTTCCCTTTATCCTCTCTGTAACCTGATACCAGTAAAGTAAGCCGAGATGCCTGCTCAGTCGGCAATTTTCTACTTTCCCAGCGGGGTTCAACATTCCATTTATTGGTTTCAATCCAAATTTGATAAAAGATTAAGGGATCTTTTGTTCGGTTATACTCTGAATGCACGATACCCGTTCCTGCACTCATCACTTGTACCTCACCCGCTTTGGTGATGCCTTTATTACCTGTGCTATCTCTATGAGTAATGGCGCCAGAGCGAATAAAACTGATAATTTCCATATTACTATGTGGGTGTGATGGAAATCCCGTATCGGGCTCAACCCAGTCATCATTCACTACACGCAATTTCCCAAAACCCATACGCGCTGGGCTGTAGTAATTAGCAAAACTAAAGTGATGTTTAGATTTAAGCCAGCCATAGTTAGCATTGCCTAAGCTTTTATAAGGGTAATGTTTAATCATAATATTCTGCTCACTCTACAAATTATCAACGTTAGCTAAACTGCTCATCCCGATGATGAGGCGCCGTCCAGTCTTGTTTATGGGTAACTGGAACGATGCCGTAGGGATTTATCGCCAAATGACTCTCATAATAATGACGCTTTATATGGGCTTCATTCACCGTTTTAGCGATATTAGGCATTTGATAAAGCTCTAACATAAAATTGTAAATGTTGCGGTATTGCTCAACTAATTTCAGGTTGCACTTAAAATGTGTATGATAAACTGAATCGAACCGCACCAAAGTAACCCACAAGCGCCAATCAGCCTCGGTAAGTTCCTTACCGGTTAAGTAGCGCTGTTTTGAAAACTTATTATCAAGTTGATCAAGCGCTGAGAATAATGCCATTACATTTTTGTCGTATGCCTCTTGGGTGGTAGCAAAACCGGTTTTGTATACGCCATTATTGATGTTGTGGTAAACAAACTCATTTTCGATATCAATTTTTTTCCGCAAATGTTCAGGGTAGAAATCTAGATTATTTCCAGTGATTCGATTAAAAGCGCTATTGAACATGCGAATAATTTCAGATGACTCATTACTAACGATGACTTTGTTTTTCTTGTCCCATAAAATAGGCACACTGTTAACGCCGCTGTAATTAGGATCTTGAGCAAGGTATTTCTCGCCAATATAGTTATCGCCGTATAAATCATCACCCGTTGTACCGTAGTGCTTTGCTGACTTTTCGTCATGACTAAAGCTCCAGCCTTTATCATGCATATCTGGATGTACGACACTTACTGTAACTAAATTTTCCAAGCCTTTTAATTGACGGAAAACTAGGGTGCGGTGCGCCCATGGGCAAGCAAGTGATACGTATAAATGATACCGGCCGGCTTCAGCTTTAAAACCCTCTCGCCCACTTATTCCTGCACTACCATCAGCGGTTATCCAATTTCTAAATTGTGATTCTTTACGTTGATACTCACCATTTTCAATACTGCTATTCCAACTGTTTTTTACTGCTGACATGGTCGCACCCTTTATTTTCATAATTTACTGTTGTTTGTTAACTATCGATTAGGCTAAACGTTGCACCAATGCGTTATCTAGAGATAGTTTACCTGCGCCACTAAACATCAATGAAGCTGAGATGGCTAACAGTGCAAGAGCGAATTCGTAGCCATTGGCCGCCATGAATAAACCGTTATCTATATGGACACTGAAAATAGCTACAATCATGGTAATTACTAAGACGAAGCTCGTTGGTCTAGTAAGCAAGCCGAGAATTAGCAATAAGCCGCCGAAAAACTCGGCACTGCCTGCTAGAGATGCCATTAGGTAACCTGGTGCTAGGCCAATTGATTCCATCCATTGGCCTGTACCTTCTAAACCATAACCGCCAAACCAGCCGAAAAGCTTCTGTGCGCCATGAGCAGTAAAAAGAACACCTGCAGTGAGTCGTAATGATAGAGAAGACGATGATTGGTCAGTTTTAGTGATGATTTTAGTCATGTTTTTAATGTTCATTGCTGTTACCTTTCGTTTGATATTAATTGCTGTTAAGTAAGTGTGGAGCTATTGTATAAATCGAATTGAGAGTTAATAACCTATGGTATTTGACACATATGATCAGAATATTTGAACATATGAATCAGATTGCGATTGCACGTTTAATAAAACATTGGATGAAAGGATGAATACGCCTCCGGTTAGTCTAGAAGCCTTATTGGTATTGGATGCGATTGAATATCGCGGTAGTTATGCAGCTGCGGCTGAGCAGTTAAATAGGGTGCCTTCGGCGCTTTCTTATATCGTTCAAAAGCTAGAAGAGCAGTTAAATGTCACCCTATTTGTAAGGCAGGGCCGGCAAGCGGTACTTACGCCTGCAGGAAGGCATTTGTTGATTGAAGGACGTAAAGTCTTATTGGCAGTAAATGCTTTGTCTGAGCAAACGCAAACTATTGCCAATGGGTGGGAGCCGAAAATTCAGATTGCCTGTGATTCCATTATTGACATTAAGCGGGTATTCGCCGGCATTCAACGCTTTCTAGCGGAACATGAAAATATGGAAATTGATGTAAAAGAGGAAGTCATGAATGGTACTTGGGAAGCATTGATCGAAGATAGGGTTGATCTAGTTATAGGTGCTCCTGGACCGGTACCTTATCAAAAAGGCATACGCGCAATAAAGATGAAAGAGTTAGATAATATTTTGGTCGTCAGCAAGTCTCATCGCTTATCCAAAGTTAAACTACCTATTCAAACAAGCGAACTTTCGAAATACCGTAGCGTTGTGGTACATGATTCCGCAAAAAATGAGATCCCATGGTCTATCAGCATTATTGAAGGAAGTCAGCGTTTTTATGTTAGCACCATCAGTCATAAGATTGAGGCGATAATTTCCGGCATTGGCATAGGCTATTTACCTAGCGCGATAGCTCAAAAATATATTGATTCAGGCGAGTTGACTGAAGTCGAAATAACAGAAAAGAAGGAACCACAAGATCTATTTGTAGCATGGAAAACAGCGAACAAAGGTAAAGGATTGAAGAAGTTAAAAGAGATAATAATAGATCAAGCGTAGATAGACGATTCTAAATTTACTTCCTATTGAAATCAGATATCCGGTAATCCCCCATTTTTAAAAGTTCTCAAAAGTAGAGCGCTATGCGGCTAACAATTTCTGTATGGGAGTGATGCCGCCGATGCCCATATTAGGCCGTTCGTGATTGTAATGCCATAGCCATTGTGTAGTGCGTGTTTGCACATCCTCAATATCTTTGAAGAGATGTTGGTTCAAGCAATCGTACCGTACCGT
>CACSIN010000010.1 GCA_902705835.1 BD1-7 clade bacterium | reverse complement strand
TCATCTTGAAATTCATTGGGGCTGCACGCTCATTATTTGTGCGTGATCAGAAGCCGGATATATGTCGAAGACCGTTTGTTTATTGTGAAGTGAAGACTGAAGGCAAAGAAATAGTAATTAGTATTGTAATGTTCAGGGTGTCCATATAAGTCCGGCGGAAGCCGCGCAGCGGCTGGAGCGTAGTTGATTGCCTTGTTATGCGCCACCACTTAAACCCCATAGAATTGGCCAGAATAAACCAAACACGAGGCACACTAATATTTGATGCACCTTTGTCTTTTTGTCGAGAACGGATACCCAGTGATATTTTGGATGAACCCATATAGTGATTTCAGGTGATTTCCCTAGAGCAAACGAGCCTAGAGCTATGCAACGGCTATCTGAAAACATACCAGGTACATATGACGAAAACTGAATTTTATTATTCTGATACATTTTGCCGTCAATTGTGTATTTGTACTTTAACTTAAATGTCTTGAAAGACGAAAATGCATCTGGGTGCTCAACAATCGTTTCTTTGAAATCAAATACCGTTCCTTTTACATAAACAAACTCTTTGGAAGCAAGGCTCAAAAACGTAAGGACTAATACACCATAAAGCATATAAAGAATAACAACACTTCCAACGATCAAATCTGGAGCGCTAAATAATTCAAATGGGTAATACTGCACAGTTCATCCTTGGTGCGCATAACGCCAGCAGCACGGGCCGGAGCCGCAAAGCGGCGGAGGTCCAGCAAATACGAAGTATTTGCGATCGTGCCTGCTCTTGTTATGAGTTGAGCTTGGCACATACTACAATCCCAAGCCTATTTTTATCTCAATTATTAATTCGGCAATATCCTGATCATGTTTTGCAGCTGCGGGTAAACCCATGACCTCAGTAGAAACAACCCGAAGAAATTTTGCTAATGGCTCTGGAGAATTGTATTCCATTGCATATGCAAAAACCCTTGGCAAATAGGATTGATACTCATCCCTCGCCCAGTCACTATCCGAGACGCCAATCGGATCCCACTTATAAAAGAGGATCTCATCGATTCTTTTATATAGTTCTAATTGATCCGGTGGTAGTTTCATTTCCATTACTTACTCATAACGCTGGCGTCATTTGCCGCAGCGAAGCGGAGGTCAAATGCACGCCCTTGTTAAACCTACAGTTTTCCTTTGTCAGTACAAGCTGTCAAACCAGTCCACTTATCTCGATATGCTCTGTTTAGAGAAATTTTGACCTTGCCAGCCGATGACGTTTCATTGACCCATGCGTAGCATCTTGATTGATCTAATCCAAATGCAACCTGGTATTCTTTACCGTCTTCTGGTGTGAAATATCCTAAGACATCGCACTGCACACCACCAGCCATAAAACCAGGGTGAACAAATACAATATTGTTAGCAGGAACAATAACCTCGCCATTTTTTAAAATGCGAAGCCTTCCGCAACCATTATCATCGGCAACTGCAAAGTTCGTGTTACGCTCATCCCCTTTGAGAAGAGCAGTTGGGCCAGATATAGGAGGAACGTAAGATCCAGCGCAAGAACAAATTAAAATGCTAGACACAGTAGCGACGAAAATTCTTTGCAGTTTCATTCTAGTACTTTCTCGATATTGGTTTGGGTTTAACGCCTTGCGCACCGGAAAAGCAGGAGCGCCAGCGAGTGATTTTTCCGGTGCCGCAACTTGTTATGCAAGCTCTTGCTTCCAGTTAAGGTATTTGCATAGCCCTTCCAGATCGGGGAATAAAGTACGGCTATTTATTCCGTACCTATCTAGTGATTGCAAAATGTCGGGGCGCGATTTCTCGGAAATGGTAAATTCTGTTAAATGTGCCTTTATCTCTTTATTTTGGTCTAGCGCGACAAACCTCTTGTCTTTGGCTGAATATCTATGAATCGTAAACCAGCCGTGTTGAGCTGTTATTCTTTCATTATTAAGTCGAGGCTGAAGAACACATGTTTTCTTGAGACTAAAAGGATTTTTATCATATACGCCTTTGTTCAACAGCTCGCTAGAATCAAGTGAGTACACATAAACGTCACCTTTACTCTCACCTGCACAGGCGAACCAGAGTGCAACTAGTGGATTCGTGCTCCAATCTAGCAATCTGGTTTTTAACTTAAAGTGCTGAGCTAGGACTAACAGGTCTAAATCTTTATCATCAGTTCCGTTGAGATGGCTGGCCCCGATTAGCTTAATACTCTCCAGAATCTCCTTTTCTACTTCGGTAGTATTTTTTCTGGGATTTTTTCGCGCAATGCTGGGCAATAGATTGCCCCTAACATCTTGTCCTCGGAACAAGAAGTTTGAAGATGAATGAGAAATATCCAAGAATTCAACTCTCTCTATGAAGTCAGAGAGACTTAAGATGTAGTTATCGGTCTTAATGGTTCTAGCCTTTCTCATAACTTACCCGAGTTGCATAACAGTTAAGTCTAGTGAAACCGTCAACATATTTCGACGCACCATATTTTTTCAACAATGACTCACTAAACTGTGTAAGTTCAATTTGAAATCAATGATATACGATCTTTGTTAGTGATCGCTAGCAACATAAATATATTGACCACCACACCTTAACCAAAATTTTCGGAATTCACATAATTAGCATACATAACAACAACTTATAAACCAAAGTTCCACATATTTTGGCTATTTGCCAACAGGATAATCAAGAACTGTACGTTAATACAGCATTCTAACACTTTAAATAATTTTTCGCTCTTCTCAATCCACCACCAAAAAAACGCAACTATTACTCAACCCGCTGTCCAATACTTAACGCAAAAAGGGCAGCGTCTATGCAACCACAAGCTATCAATCAACAAGCCTATTCAACCCAAACCAACCAGTATCGAGCACTCATCCCTTGCCCGCCTGTTTATCTGGCACATCGAGATTTTGTGCAGCTCCTTGATCGTTACCTACAGCTCGTACCGCGTGATCAACCACTTCGGATTCTCGACATCGGCTGCGGTCCGGGAACATCAATTCAAATCATGCGCCACCATTTGGATAACGCAGGGATTTATGCGGAGTTTGTGGGCGTCGATATTAATCTCACCAATCTTGACGTTGCGCAAAACTTGCACCGCACCGATAAGTTTTTTACCCCAGAAGCCTTACATCAACAATTCACCACTAACCACTTTGACTTGGTTACCTGTTTCTACGTGTTGATCGAAAACACACCCACCGATATAGCAGATATCCTCACATCAATATCGCAACTCGCAAAGCCGGATGGCTTGGTCATGATCGTAAATCCAAGCCAGTTTGTGTACGACCAAAAACGCCATTGGTATGGGGTCAACAATCAATATTCCGAAAACACAACGCCGCTGAAAGATAAACAAATCGTCAGATTGGATGTTTTCGACCCAATATCAGACAGTCACTTTGAGTTCTCTGATTACTACTACGCCCCCGCAACCTATCAAAACGCATTCACCAACACTGGATTAACACTGCTTGAGACGCACTACCCGCTAGGCCGCGCGAATGAGAATTTCGACTGGCAAGAAGAAAGATATCATTCACCAGTAGAGATTCACTGTTTACGTAAGCAGGTTAACGTGCATTAGTACCAGTATGCACCCGCTTCAAATTCACCTACCGCGCCTCCAATTTACCCGCGAAGGAACCGTTACGCCGTAGCTGGGTCGAAAATTTGCCGATTGTCGGATAACACGCACCAACGGTTCGGGTGATACACTTATTTCAGTTCCTCGCTCATGCTCCTACGGAGGTCAAATCGATGGACAACAAATACCAACTGTCTGCCCTCACGATTGTTCTACACTGGCTTGTTGCTTTTCTAGTTATTGCAGCAATTGCGATTGGTTATTATATGTCGGGATTGCCGAATGGCCCCGCAGCCGCAAAGTGGGTGCAACTGCATAAATCCATTGGGGTTATCATTCTATTTGTCGCTGTTCTGAGGCTCGGTTGGCGCTGGAAGAACGGTTGGTTAAATGCGCTATCTAGCCAACCTATTTGGCAAAATACCGTGTCAAAATGGGTATTGGGCCTGTTAATGGTGGCAACACTTGTCATGCCCATTAGCGGCATCACGATGTCGTACGCCGGCGGCCATGATATCCGTGTTTTCGGTTACCTGTTTTTACCCGGTGCCGAACACAAGATAAAAGCCCTGAGTAGCATGGCATGGGAAGTACATGAAACAACTGCAATCGTACTACTGGTCTTAATAGGCATTCATTTACTCGCAACCATTAAACACCAGTGGATTGATAAAGATTCTGTGCTGCGGCGCATGCTCGGTTTTAGGGTCGATGCCGAATAGAAAGCTAACGAGATACCATCTAATCGGTGACCGTACCTATTCGACGTTGAGTGACAACAATCCCTAAACAGTCGAAATATCTCAGAACCGAGACGAGAAAAGAACTTAGAACAGCGCTTGGAGACAGAAAGAACATAAAACAAAAAAGGTCTGCCTCCATACGCTAACAACATGAGTGTGTCACCCCACCACGACTAACGACTAAGCCATCGGCAGCATCAGCATTCCGGCTGAATCAACAGACCTCAGCAACGAACCCAACACCAATCTCCCCTAATTTTGATATTCGTCGAATTCGAACAATAAGTGGGCCGCGAACATAAAAAAGGCCGGCCATAGCGATAAACACTGGCCGGCCTTTAAAGACCTTAATCGTTCGACAACGTTAGATTTTGCCGTCTAACGGATCAAAATAGGCCCGTTTTGCACGCAATGCATCAATACGGCTTTGTTGATTCCCTTTAAACGTGCCCCAATACTGCGCAAACCGGTATGCAAAAATGCTTTTCCAGTTAGCGTCTAAACATCCTTCATCAGACGCATGATACAGATCACTCCAAATCCCCTTCACCGTGTACTGCACCACATCCAGTAAATTAAACTGAATGAGCGGTGATATATCACACAACGCATATGCCTCACGCTGATATCGGTGGGTCGTCTGTGCGAACGTTTCTGTATGGATATGGTAAACCGAAGCATCAGCTTGATAAGTAACCCGATAGGAATTTGCGAGCAGCTCCTTCGCTAACGCCATATCTTCAAGTCCGGTTAATGCTTCATCAAAGGGATACCGCTTCCATACAGAGCGAGTTAATGCCGCATTGGCGTTGTTCGAAAACCCCTTCATCGGGCGAACTTCGGCCGNCGCGGGGAAGTACTTATTGAAGTGCTGGATCTCAGAATAGGCAGAAAGCTGACTGCCTTCTTGTCGTCCATAAGTGTATACCGCTTCACCGCTTTCCAGCGGCGCAATCAGATTGGCTAACCACTCGCCCGTTGTGGGAATGCAATGGCCACTAAGAAACACGAGATACTCACCGGAAGCCGCCGCGCATCCAACATTCAGCGCACGCCCGAAGGTGAAATCCTCCTTTTTCATTTGCACGATTTTGCAATGGTGGGATCTGGCGATGTCGAGTGTGTCGTCCGTGGAGCCAGAATCCACAATGACGATCTCTATGCTTTCGGATTTAACGGTTTGATTTTCAATGGCAGTCAGGGCTTCGCCCAGGAACCTCGCCTCATTCAAGGTTCTAATCACGATACTGGTAAGCATACGTTGGTTGCTCCGTTCAGTGTTGGATTGACTTGTGAATGACTTGGCTGCTTATTGGTGGTGATTAACGGTTTGGACACAGGAATGGGAGGTACTACTCAATTTTAAATGAGATTCGTTATCAATAAAAACGACATTCTATATAGCTCAATGATATATTGATGCCTCCTAAAGCATTAAAGTACATCTAAGAAGCAACTTATATTGCTGCGGTTTCTGCGGGGTCGACAACCAATTCGTGCTCTCTATCAGCTAGATATCACTCTGAAACTAAAGCAAGTAATAGAGGCTCACGTCTCGCACTAAATACAGGAGTTAACAGTGAACATCGCAACAAATAGTCAACTGAAAAACCAGCACCAGCCAATCGCCCAGTGGCTGTTGATCGTAATGATAATGGTGAGCAGCGGCTTTGTAGTTGCCGAAGNGCCACACACAAAAACAACCACAGCGTCGCAGTGTGAAACTGACTTGCCTTGCATACCAGATATGCCGGTTCAAATGTTCCCCATTCAATCTCAGCAACAGTCACTATCGATGGCTTATCGATATCTACCGTCCGCCAACAAACAACCAACAGTCGTTCTCTTACATGGCAAAAACTTTAACGGTGACTACCTGATTCCCACAGCTCGTGCGCTACATAAACTCGGCTATGGTGTTCTATTGCCGGATCAAGTCGGTTTTGGCCGCTCTACCATGCCGGGCGGTTATCAATACTCTTTCGAAGCACTGGCTAACAACACCCATAACCTGATCGATCACCTTGGTATTCAACAACCGGTGATTCTTGGGCATTCAATGGGAGGCATGCTGGCAATGCGCTTTGGTTTGATGTTTCCAAATACGACGGCAGCGCTGATACTGATCAACCCGCTCGGTCTTGAAGATTATCTCAAATACGAAACCTATCAGGATGTTGATACCTTTTATGCGCAAGAACTCAACAAAACCATCGACAGTGCCAAGCGGTATATGCAGCACAACTACTTTGATGACACCTGGAAGTCTACCTATAACAGCAGCCTGGATTTGCTGCGCAGCCAACTCAAGAGCGGCGACTGGCCGCGCATTGCG
Organism: BD1-7 clade bacterium; assembly: GCA_902705835.1. Classification (NCBI taxonomy): domain Bacteria; kingdom Pseudomonadati; phylum Pseudomonadota; class Gammaproteobacteria; order Cellvibrionales; family Spongiibacteraceae; species BD1-7 clade bacterium. The sequence continues at coordinate 63,219 of CACSIN010000010.1, read as the reverse complement.
TGGAACAATGCACTCACTTACGACATGATATTTACCGGGCCCGTCATCTACGAAATCGATCAACTACCCATGCCGGTATGGCTCGTTATTGGCGATAGAGACAAAACCGCCCCGGGTAAACCCTGGCAAAAAAAGGGCTCACAATACCAACTTGGTAACTTCCCAGTACTCGGTAAAAAAGCGGTAGCCCGGCTTCCGAATGGCAAACTCGAGATGATGGAAAACATCGGCCATGTTCCCATGCTCGAAAACGCGCGAGAATTCAAAACCGTTTTACGTAAAATTCTGCAACAGATAAAACGCTAAGCCCCTACCTAGGCTTGGTCAGGTCAGATCCAAACCAAGCCGCAAACAAGATAAAAATGTAGGGACGACGCAAAACCACTAAATGATAACTATTATCATTTACATTCTAGCAATCGCAGAATAAACTCTTTTTGAATAATCGCTCGCTCGACAACGCTAATACGATAGACGATCAACAAAAAGAGAATGTATGACTACACATCGCTACCACTACGCTACGACCTTGTTGGTTACACTCAGCTGGCATCCAATGCCTGTTTCGCGTCGTCTCCTGAGCTATCTCCGAATGCTGTGGATGCAACCATTATCCATTCGTTATTCAATATCGGGTTGTTTACCACTGCGACGATCGCGGTCAGCTTCACACTTTCAAGCATGGATAAAATAAATCAGTCCAAACGTAAGTGATTCACACTACGTAAGCAGTGCAGCGCCTGATACAATAGCGTCTTTCTATCCAGATTTATCGATGCCGGATCAGTCGTGAAAGAAACACCAAACCCGCCGCTGAATACTCAAATACTTCAGCAATTCTCCGACGATTGGAACTATCTCGACGTTTCAGCAAAAACCGTTTTATTGCGACCTGGGCAGCGACCCGACACACTGCTTTACGTCGACAAAGGCATCCTGCGTGTATGTGTTGATAGCCATGATGGCAAATCATTCAACAAAACCTTTGTTATCGAAGGTATGTTTTATGCCGATCTGTACCACTTCTGGACCAACACCCCCACCAACTACATGATCGAAACACTTGAAGCGTGTGAAATTCGCACAGTACCCCTTGCGCTTGTCGAGCAATACACCAACGACAATGCCGAATTCCAACNGTTATTTCTAACGTATATGAAGAGCCGCTATATACGCCATGAACAACGTGAAATAAGCCTGCAAACACTGAGTGCAAAAGAACGTTATATTGAGTTTAAGCAGCTGGTCGGCCCAATGGAAAATCGCATTGCAGCCTATCACATCGCGTCATACCTCGGCATGACGGAAGTTAACCTATCCAGAATCAAGCGAGAGCTTTCGAGTACCGAACTCACAAAGAGCCCGTCATAACACCGCAAGTAAAGGTTGGCACAGAGAAACCGGTTAACAACCACACTAAGTAGCATCCGAAAAACCGAGCTGCTTGGCGATTCTGAGCACCGCACACACGACAACAAACAGCAACAACATCACTAATATCTGCCACTTCACCATCGCCGCACAAGACATAAAAAATATCGCTGCCGCAGGCATTTCTAGCAGGTTCCCCGCGTATGGAGCCATACAGGCATTTTCAATTAAATCCGCCATACCCGCGATCGGGGCGAATGGTATCAACCAGGTGAAACCGTCTAAAACCGGAAGCGCTCGGATTCCCCACGCGACAATCGCCGAAAACAGCAAGCTATAGAAAACCGGATAGATATTATCGAACGCTAAATGAAGCCGCACGCCCTCCAGCTGAGCAGGCGTCATGGCGTAAATCAATTCGTCAAAGCGATCGGTGGTATACGCCAACTGCAAGCCGACGATATCCGCCCCCTGTAACACGCTGTGCATTACCAACATCAAGCCCAGCACGGGCAGCAAACTCAGCAAGACTAAACGGCCCAAGCGCGGGTACAGAAGAAACCAACCAGAATACGTCATTGAACACCCCCCGAAAAAACGGGGATGATTGCCGAATGTGATCTGCGATGCCTTAACAATTGTTAAAACACACCCAGAAATCAGATAATAATCAGAACAAAACAGTAAAGACTGAGCTTAATTCGTGCAGATAAGCACTAGGCCTGTGTTGGGGCAACACCCGACGATAACGTTTGCTGCGCGTGGGCGACGGCTTCATCTATGTCCATAGATCCGGATCGAACACAGTTCCAACCCACATAAAGTACGGCATCATACAGTTGGCAAACCCACTCTGTTGTTAACGCCGGAGATATCGCGCCTTCTGCTTTGGCCATATCAACAACCGCAGATAGCCCACTAAGCTGTTCTCCATACATGCGCGATACGTCTTCATCGGCAGATGCGATTTCCCAAACTGCCAGCAGAAAATGGTACTTTTCAGCCAATGGCATAATCTCGGCTAAGCTTTTCAGCAAATAATCCCAGCTCGATAACGGTAGTACCGATAGCGGTGCCAGTACGGCTTCAGTGGCTGTCAGTGATTCCAGTGCTAATTCCTGTATCAATTGTTCACGGCTTTCATAATGTCGATACAAGGTCGCGCGCCCGACACCCGCATGTTTGGCAACGTCACTCAAAGATGCCATCGGGTTTTTCATGAATAATTCACGCGCCGAATCTTTTAACGCCTGACGTGAGCGCACGATTCGTTGGTCTAAAGCCATATATTGCTCCAAAAACTATGTTTGATACATACTTGTATCATACAAACTTTCACTTTATGATACAAGCATGTCCCACAGAGAGGTTATTCCACCATGATTGACCTATTGCAACAATACCTGAACCAAGCAAAGCAACCCATTGAAAGCGCAAACTCCTTGCCGTTTGCAGCTTACACCAATGCCGACGTCTATGAAAAAGAGGTCGAGCAGATCTTTCACAACAGCTGGGTGTTTATTTGCGCACAACAAGAACTCCCTAATAGCGGTGATTATTATTGCCTACAGGTCGCAGGCGAATCCATCATGATTCTCCACGGCCAAGACGCTACCTACCGGGCCCTGTCAAATAATTGCAGACACAGAGGCACTCCCCTGCTGCAAGACGGTTTCGGTAACCTCAAAGACGCCTCCGATGCAAAAGCCGGCAACAAGATTGTTTGCCCGTATCACGCTTGGACGTTTTCTGATGCTGGCGAGCTCAGGGGCGTACCAATGCAAGGCCCAACCAAAGTCGACAAACCACTGCACTGCCTACCCCGATTTACACTCGATAGCTGGAATGGCCTTTTGTTCGTGCACTTAGGTGAAGAACCCGCAGAATCATTGCAAAGTCATTTAGCAGGCATGAATGAATACCTAGCCGCCTATGACATAAAACGATTTACCCAAGGCCATACCGGCGGCTTCGAAAGCTGGCAAAGCAACTGGAAGCTGGCGATGGAAAACGCCATGGAAAGCTATCATCTGTTCAAAGTCCATAAAGAAACATTGGAAACAACCACACCCACTCGGCAAGCCTATTATATTGCCGGTAGCCCAAAATGGACACTCACGGGTGGTCAGATTTTGATGGACCAAGGCAAAATCAGCCAGCTGATATTCGGAAAAACCCCGGAAATCTACCAACAATATGTACTGATTTCACTACCGCCCTCATTTGTTGGCATATTAACCTACGATTCGTTCGACTGGATCCATGTAATGCCTGTTAGCGCAACTGAAAGCCTGATTCGATCGGCAGGCGTATCAACCAGCCTTGAAGGATACAAAAACAAAGCGACACAGGCCTTTACCGCGGCATTTTTCGAAGAAGATAAGGTGATCTGCGAGCATGTACAAAAAGGCATGTCGTCACGCCGCGGCAGTGGTGGAAAGCTGGTAGACATGGAGCGCATCGTCACTGACTTCCACCAGTACCTTGCCCAACAAATCAGCGGGGAATCGTGCGGAACATTTTTCAAAAGCGATAAAGCCGAAGCGTTCCTGAACCCTAACATCGAAAAGTAGGCTCATTATGACACGCAACAAAATCTACTGGATGACCAGTATCATCGTGTTGAGTGCCGTAACGGCGTTGGTGCTGCTCAATTGGCAGCGCCAAACGTTAATCGCGCACGATACCGATGTCGGTTTTGATTTTTTAATACATAAGGCAGAAGCCGAAAACCGAAATGTCGGCGACACGAGTGCACCAGAAAGTAAGACCACTACAAAGACGAGTATCGACACAAACGTCGCAGGAGAAACCACGACTGACAAAACAAACGCCGACACAAAAATACCAAACCCGATTGATACGAAGATAATTAACAACAACCCCGCCTCCACCAAAGCAGAAATAGCAGCAGCGAAAAATCCCGAACGTCAGATCATCGGATTCCGCTCGTCCATCAAGGCGACTGATCACGATAAAATGCAGGAACGTATGACGGAAGTGTGGGCCGATTTTTACAATAAATCCGAGTTTCACGCCGCCGTAAAATGGAACAAAGATGTCGAAGTTTACGCCATCTACGAAGGGCTAAATAAACCGGAATCTTGGGTAACGATTGGGTACCCGCAACCACTGCTTGATAACAAACCATTTGCTGGCACCGTATCACTGCGCACTAAAACACGGCCGGCTAAAGTATTGGATGTTGACGGGCAAGATATCGCTGCTGTTGTAAAAGCATGGGAGTCGATCAGTTGGACGCCGCCGCCACGCTCGGTTACCGAAATTTACCGCCTTAACCCGCAAGGATCAATTATGGCCATTCAACTGGAGGTGAGATATTGATGCAACAGGCATTACTCTGGCTAATCGATCACAAAGCCAGAGCATGGATATGCCTGGCCATTATCTATGTATCACTGGTGTTTTCTATTTGGTGGCTTTGGGGCGTGCTGTTGCTGATTTGGGGCATTCAAGATCTCGCTACAGAAACCGCCTGGTTGGCCGAGATCATTACCAAAAAAGACAACCCGATTCTCTATTACCTAGTAACCGTTAGCTGGTTAGTGATGGGGTTTTATCTGCTGTTCGATCGTTTTTTGTAAATCACCACTCGAATATCAATCAAAGAACACTTTTCAATGGCAACGGCCGGACGTCACTCATCCAATAGCTGGGCTCAGCAGATGCTTACCACGAAGTTGACTGAGAATACGGTCGGTTTCTGTTTTTAGCATGTCGCGTAATAATCGCACTGCGGGCGTAATCGACTGTTTACTCGGGCAAATTAGCCAAAGTTCACTGCTGCGCGGCTGGTAATCCGGCATGATGCCGACAAGTCGGCCAGCGAGTAAATCCCCGGATAAATCCAAGCAAGATTTAACCGCAACTCCCTTTCCTGCCACACACCAACGACGCACTAAATCACCGTCGTTAGACGCACGATTACCCGATACCTTAACTTTATGGGCCTCGCCTTCACGGGTAAAACTCCAGATGTCGTGCGTGACATCATGCAGTTGATAAAACAGCCCGTTATGTGCGATCAAATCCTGCGGGTGGCTAGGAGTTCCGTATTCTTTGAGATAGGCAGGGCTTGCACATAACACTGCGGGTACGTCACAGATTTTAAAACCATACAAACTGGCATCCGTGGGCGAACCATACCGCAACGCAACGTCGACAGAATCGCGGTAAAAATCCACATTACTGTCACTAACATTAACACGTACGCTGACCGACGGATGGTTCACCATAAACGCATCAAGCCAAGGTAATACCAAGTTACGGCCTAAATCTGATGACACCGCCATGCGTATCTCGCCGTCGATGATATCCAGATCCGTTTTCACACTTTGCTGCGCCCGCTCAAGCATCTGCAGAGCCTCTTTACACTGCGGAATAAAGTACTCTCCAGCCGCCGAGACCCTCAATTGACGGGTTGTACGAATAAACAACTCAGCGCCGAGCTGTTTTTCGATGCGTTTGATGGCAGCGCTGGCCGTGGCCGGCTGCATATCGAGGTCGGCAGCAGCCGCAGTTATATTGCGAAACTCCGCCACTTTAAGCACAACAACAAGATCGTCAGTCTGCATATTCTCAATTTATATTTGATAATATTTCTTTCATTATCGTGTTTATCCATAAAGTTACAAGGCATACACTGCACGCAACTTAGTTAAGGGCCGCCTCTTACCCGCCCACCGTTGCAACAACAACAACATCAGGAGATACGTAATGAAAGCTATCGGTTTCAAAACATCTTTACCCATCTCAGACCCGAATTCGCTAATGGATCTTGAACTGCCTCAACCTGTGGCTGAAGGGAAAGACTTGCTTGTACGCATCAAAGCCATTGCCGTTAACCCGGTTGATTACAAAGTTCGTCAGTTCATGCCGCCAGCAGATGGCGATACCAAGGTATTAGGCTGGGATGCCGTCGGTGAAGTGGTTGCTACTGGCTCAGCAGTAACTCAATTTAGCCCTGGCGATACCGTATTTTATGCCGGCGATATTACCCGCCAAGGCAGTAATGCTGAATACCAATTGGTGGACGAACGCATTGTTGGCCTAAAACCACGAAGTTTGAGTGATGCCGATGCAGCCGCACTGCCATTAACCAGCATCACCGCATGGGAGTTATTGTTTGACCATTTGGGTTTGCAACGTAAAGACACAGCTTGCGAAGGCAACAAAGACGTTTTGTTAGTCACCGGCGCTGCCGGTGGCGTTGGATCCATTCTGGTGCAATTGGCAAAAACCCTCACCCATGCAACAGTGATCGCCACCGCATCACGCCAAAGCTCCGTAAATTGGGTTAAAAAACTCGGCGCCGACCACGTCGTTAACCATAACGAGCCCCTGCAAGCTCAGATCGAAGCACTCGATATTGGCCAAGTGACCCATGTTGCCAGCCTAAATGGTACGCCCGGATATTTCAAAACCTACACCGAACTACTGGTTCCGTTTGGTAAAATCGCCTTGATTGACGACGTTGGCGACGCGGATATCAGCCTGATCAAAAGCAAGAGTCTGTCGCTGCACTGGGAGTTTATGTTCGCGCGTTCTATGCACCAGGCTACGGATATACAAACACAGGGCGATCTGCTGAATCAGATAGCGGAGATGGTCGACAGCGGTTTATTGCAAGCCACAACCGGTAAGCACTTGGGTTCGATCACCGCCGATAACCTCAAAGCGGCCCACACGGAGCTCGAATCCGGTACTGCTATTGGTAAGATTGTTCTTGAAGGATTTTAATGATTGGGACCTTGCCGGGGCTGGCATAAATCAGGTTTACTCGCACAGCTCTGGTGAAAATGCGCAGCATCTATAAAGCGGCGCGCACTCACTGATAACATCACGGCCTAACCGGCCAACTAAAACGCGAATGTATAAGGCAAACATAATGAGCAAACTCACCGTCGTCGCTAACATTACGGCCAAAGCTGATAGTATTGATTTAGTAAAGTCAGAATTGCACAAGCTGATCGAGATCACTCGCGCTGAAGATGGGTGTATCAATTACGACTTACACCAGAACAATGAAAACCCGGCGCATTTTACGTTTTTTGAAAACTGGGAATCCACCGAGCAGTGGCAAATACACATGGGTGCACAGCACCTGCAAGACTACCTAGCAGCCACTGAGGGTGCAGTTGATGCATTCACCGTCGATCAGATGACACACATCGATTAATAAGCCACACATCGCTGACGAGACCGGCACCAAAGCCGCGCTCGTCGCGAGCAACATATACCTAAGCCCATCAGTACCATAACCAGCGCGCCATCGGCGTGATGGTCGGTTGTAAACCTTACCTCGGCATCCAGTGTCCAAGTCATATCGCTAGGAAGGATCCGTGCATGCCTTGTTTCCAAACCCAAGAATTTCAGCAAACCTACGCCATGGCATTGCAAGAGATTTTCATGCCATTCAGTATGGATCCAACCTACTGCCAACTGGTGTTTGAAAGTGCCATTAGTGGAATGTTTAAAAAAGCGGGCGTTCCTCCGGCTGCCATCGAATGGGTGGATACCTTCGATACCGAACAAGACAGAACCCAAGGTTTGGCAATTCCAAAGCGTTGGGTTATTCAGTTGTCTAGGGATACATTGACAAAGCAACAAGACACCGTCGGGAAAATCAAAGATATGGCCATTGTCTATCACGAGATGCGGCATATCGAACAAAGTTGGGTAATGCTGCTGGCAGTGCTTGCCAATATTGTACCTACCCACCAGCCGATGGAGCGCGGCGTTATACCCACACCGATCGACAGCACATGTAACCCGCCAGAATATGACCCCATCAAATCACTACCGGAAAAGGTCACTATCTTCAAAAATTTCTATCCCGCCTCTGTCGTCGATAAAGCTATCGAGATGTCTTTCGCAATGACACTTGAAAGTGAACTTGCAATAGCTTGGCTCGCGCGCGGCCTGAATGAAGAACTCTTTGGTGGCTCAGCCCTCCAGCGCTTGCATCATCACAAACAACGCAAACGTCTTCAATCATCGCGATCTAACCGCACTAAAGCCGATTGGCAGGGCCGACATGACCAAACACAGTTTCAAAAATATATTGAGGAATTCGCCGAAGCAGAAGCCTATGAAGTCGAAAAGCAGGTCCGTAATACGTTACGCGTCGCATACGCGCCCACAGTGTTTATCCCCCCAGTATTAACTCGCCGAGCGACCTCCGATCTAGCGGAAAATTATCTCGAATGCATCGGCCCCCTGTTGTTTAACGAGATATCTCAATCAGCAGGCAACAGCCACAAACGTCCAGGCACGCCACTCTCTAGCAGTGATTTACCGGATGAAAAAAGACCACGATATTAACGCGGCCACTCAACTTCCGCTGAGCGGCCTCTATAATCAGATGCTGATGCTATTAGGGACTTTAGACGGCAACTGAAATTCATACGGGTACGGACGCACACGATTGCGTTCAACGATATCCGACTCAATTGTTTTCAGGGCTTTTTGGAATTCACTGATAATCGGCATCACGCGTGAATCCGTAAAACACGGCTCATCTTTGTGATCTTTATAGTGGCCAAGTTTATCCCATTGAACACCGCTCAATAACCACCCAAATGAGATTTGGTAGAGTGCCACGTCTAACGGCGGTAACCAGCTCAACCCTTGATCAGTAACGACATCGCTGCGTGTTGGTGGCGTGCTATACAGCGTGCCTGACACACTCGGAATGTATGTCATTAGCGGATACTGGGCATAGTTCACCGACGCGTGTTGTGCACTGGCAGTGTATATAATCAGTGAAACAACCTCGGTAAGATAATCGAGGTTGTCGATCTGAACGGTGCCATCTTCAAGCTGCGTTAACCCGTTCATGCCTTTGGTTGCAGCACGACGCGGATTAACCATTTCATTAATCCAGGCTTGCAACTCGGTATCGGCCAACAGACGTTCGCGAGTTTGTGCATCGGTATCAGCCTGATAATAAATCGCCAAGTATTTACCGATATAGGTACGAGTGGCCTGCCATAAATCCTGGGTATCTTCACGGAATGGGAAGCCTGGCAGTGCGTCTTTATCGACCCCGCGCAGGGCGAATAGTTTGTCAGGGTATTGTTCATCAAAACGCCATTTTTCATGGGCTTCAACAATCATCTTAGCGCTGCCTGAGAGCTTCGATGATACGACGGAAGCCACCACGCCACCGGGAACAATCAAGCTGTTGATGGCGCCGTTATTGATCGGCAAGGTGTAACGAAAATGCGGTTTAAACAGCACTAATAATGGGTGGCGCTCATCAAGCTGACGGTTGGCTGCAACAATCATCGGATCTACAACCAAATGACACGCGCCCAAGTGGGCAACAGTTTCGTGCTGCACTGCACAGGCGTTATTGACGGCCATTTTAGCCATGAGCCATTTACTGCCATCGGCATCGTTGTTGCCGTTCACATCGCCGGGGGTAAAGATCGGGGTTGTTTCTTCATCAAAAACCTGGCCCATTTGAATCGCAATCGGTTGCATGGCACCGCCGCTGGGGTAGCCTTCCGGTGGGGTTTCGTTCCAGTAAAACAGTGCAACGGGCGCAACCGGGTAACGCATCTTTCCGTTCAGTTCGCCGCCCTCAATGCCGTCGAGCATCGTGTAGTCACAAACGAACAAACGCTTGTTTTCAGCCGCTGCCGCCAACGTCACAGATTCGTCACCGAGAACTGCTTGAAAAACGCTGTCGGTAATCGGCATCTTGGCGAGCACGTTTTCTAGCAACTCGGCTTCTTTAGCCTCATCTTTGCTCAAACGTACACCACGCAAATTTGTGGTGTTGTAGCCACCGGTTTGCAAATAACCGAAATACCAGTCTTGAAGGCTGATCTTGTTTGGGTCTTTTTCTGTCATCCATTCACGGAGGGGCAATTCGAGATTGAATGGCTTCGGCAGACTATCAAACAGCTCGTTGTAGTCTTCAAATTTGAGTGCTTGCAAGTACTCTCGGCCATTGCCGGTATCCAAGACATCAAACAGTGTGCTTTTCAAAAAAGCCGTAAATCCTTCGTCTTTGAATTGCTCGAATACTTCAACAAAACCTTTGATCGCTGCCGTGATTTCTTGTGGCAACCGGCTCGCACCGCTCAGTGTTTTGCGGATCAACGCGCCGGGAAGATCTTTCAGCGCCACTAAAAAATCAAACACCAAGTGAAAATCTGTGAATACTTTAGTGAACGATGACTTCTCAATTGCTCGACGCAATTCCTTCCAGGCTTTTTCGAGGTCTTTAACGGCTTTTAGATCTTTGTAATTAAAATCATCGGTGAGCTCTTTCAGCAGTAACCGGGTCACCGTATCTTCGAAGTTATCGGCCAATTCCAAAAAAACCTTGGCGACCTCGGCAAAGTAATCCGGTGTGAATTCTTCATCTTTCGGCACACTCGCAGCAATAGGTACCGGATCCATATAACTGACCATGTAGTTATAGGCGGTTCTTGCTAAAGCGAGATCGAAGGCTCTTTGTTTGCGCTGATCGACCGAATCGTCTTGCGGAAGTGTCGGATGGGCGTGAGAGTTATACATCGAAGAATCCTTTAAGGTTGAACAACCAGCAGCTGCCGTAGTTTAAAAACGGGAAGCCATAGGCGCTGGATGGGCCACAACGAGCAGACTGCAAGCCTACCATAACTACTAAGTCTTACTACAGTAAAGTTCCATCAGAAAGCACCGCAGAAGCCTGACTCGCCTATCCAGTGGCAGAATTGAAACATCCCTGTAACACCACAGAAGAATACCCCACAGATATATCATTTTCGCGCCAGTTATCTGCAGCCATAGGTAATCAAAAACACACCAACTTTGATTGAAATATAACCAATTTGTCGCAGTTATTACATCACCGTCCTTATTCAGTGACGCTTGCAGAAAATCGGCAACCGAACCCACTGCAAGCGCTCAAATACCCCTATATTCCGTCGCGACGTTCAGCCAAACAGGCCGAGCACCGAGCGAAGGAAATCATATGCAAGGTTTAATAACACTCAAACAATATTGTGTCGCTGCTGCTATGGCAGGTGCCTTTGTTGCAAGCCCTATCAATGCCCAGGAACAGGAAGACGACGACGTTCGCCCCTCACCACCTTCTATTGGCGCGGATGTGCCCGTCACCTATTTCGGGCCACCGCCATCGTCGGTTGAGCCAGAACTCATCGGCCCGCGCCAATTGTTAACAGCAGGCCAACTGGATGAAGATGCCGGCACCATTACGCTGCCCCTATACCGCGGTGAGTTGAAAGACAACGGCGAAAACGTTTGGTACATCATCACCGACACAACCGATGCAGGTAATGCCGAAGCATTAGGCATCAACCATGCCGCCAAATTGTCATTTGCCGAAAATTGCCGAGCCGTGCGAACCGCACGTACACGCCAAGACGGCACCTTGGTATTTGATTGGGGGCGCGTTGATTTTTCGCCGGTACGTCGTGTAGTACCCGGCAATGCCGAAGACCCCGATCAACCGGCTTTTCCACCCTCAGTCTTTGAGCCCGGCGCTATTGGCGACGAAACCTATTCACCGCTGGTCAAAATTGAGAACGCCGGTGGCCACATCTATAACGCACCCATGGTGTCATTCAACACGGATGATGATGATCTCGCCCCTTACTGTGATGGTATCAGTGAATCTGAAGAAGCCGATGCACGACGCATTCTGCATGACGGTGTTGTCAGCATATGCCCCGGTGATGATGGTGAACCCGGTACCGTCACCATGGATTTAGTGGCCGGCTTCAGCTTTGCCAAACCCGTTTTGTATATGAGCACCGATGCGAATGACCCGTTACCGGCGGCGTTAGAAGGTGCGATTTATGCGCCCGGCCTACGTGATGTTGCCGTCGGCAGCGATGATTCGCTCTTCAGTGCTATCGAACGCTTATTTACCTTTACCAATGGCCCGCAGAACAGCGTGTTTGTTGATGATGGTCAGGGCGAACGTGTCGCTCAGGTAAACCCGCAACGTCAAGGACTTTCAAGTGCAGTACTTGGTCAAGGTGGCCCTCTTAATGTGTTAGGTGGCATTCCTACCGTCGCGACCGATTACAGCCCGCTATGGGATCTCAACGTGGGTGAATGGACTGGCGAAGCGATCCAAAAAGGCTATCGCTCGCGCCTTACCGAAGAGTTTCAGATTCTTGGCTTTGTCGAACGTGGCTTTATTACAGGCCCAGGTGGCCAACCCTATGGCTCATCGGGCTTTATTGTGAACTGCCCGATTGTGCACCGCTTTCTGTGATCGCCACTTTGACGCTTTGATAAAGGAATACTCATGAAAACAATGACTAAAAAAACACTCCCGGCGATCGCTGCAGCAACAACGCTGGCCCTTGTGGCCTGTAGTGATGATGACAATCCATCATCATCAACCGCGGCGAGCCCGTTCCCGACGGAACAAACATTCATCGACCAAACACTGTCGTGCACGAATGCACTGGATGGCGTTATTTCAGGGAATCCACTGGGGTTTGAATTACTGCCTGCTGACGACGATGACGTTGCCCCATCACCGCCATCCATTGGTGCAGATGTACCGGTCACCTACTTTGGACCGCCACCAACATCCATTAACCGTAATCTTGTTGGCCCGCTGCAACTGCTGAATTCCGGCACACTGAATCTCGATGATGAAGTCGCCAGTATTACTTTGCCGCTGTATGAAGGTCGACTCTCACGTCCAAGCAGCACGCTGGATGGCGCAGCAGCTTGGTACGTGGTTACCGACACCTCGGATAGAGACAACGCCGATGCTTTGGGCCTCAACCATAGTGCCAAGCTGAGTTTTGCTGATTTCGCACGTGGTGATTCGAGCATGAGCCGCTCAGTGCGTCAGGCGTATTACGAACTTGGCGGTCAACAATTGCCCGGCGGAGTGCCGATTGGTGCTGCTGTGTTGGTGTTTGAGGGCGGTGCTGTTGATTTCAATCCAGTGCGATCCGTTGCCGTTGACGACGATCAACGCAACAGTGATTCCCCAACGCGCAATCTGCTCGCAGATATCAATGTGCAGCCCGGTGCTGTTGGCAGCAACAACGACGCCGATGGCTATTACAGCCCGTTAGTGCAAATTCAAAATGCTGGCGGACACGTTTACAACGCACCGATGGTCGCATTCGGCGTTGATGATGACGCTCTAGCACCCTACTGCGACGGTATCTCAGCTGCCGAAGAAGAGCAGGCCCGAACCATCCTTCATGACAGTGTCGTAAGTATCTGCCCCGGTGACGACGGCGAACCGGGCACCGTGACCTTAGAAATGGTCAACGGATTCAGCTTTGGTCGACCGGTACAATACCTCTCAACGGATGCATCGCACCCGGTTGCTGCAGCACTGGAGGGAGCTATCTACTCGCCGGCGTTAGCCAACGTACCCGTTGGTGCGGATGACAGTTTGTTTAGTGCGGTTGAACGTATCTTTGGTTTCACCAATGGCCCAGAAAACATCGATAACGAAGCGAACCCGCAACGCCAGGGCTTCAATAGTGCGTTAGTGGATGGCGGCGGCCCGCTCAATGTGCTGGGTGGTATTCCTACCGTGGCGACCGACTACAGCCCTCTGTGGGATCTGAACTTGGGGCAATGGACACCAGAAGCCATAGAAAACGGCTACCGGTCACGTTTGTTTGAGGAGTTTGCAATTCTAGGCTTTGTTGAGCGTGGTTTTATTACCGGGCCTGGGCCTAAAGATGCCATTACCGGTGAATACCCGGCGTATGGATCATCCGGCATTATTATCAACTGCCCGATTGTGCATCGGTTCTTGTAAACCGCAGAAAATCTGCAAACTGAATAACAACGGCAGCGCTGAATGCGCTGCCGTTGTTCGTATCTTGTCTGAACCGACTAACATCAGAGAAACCAAACGCTCGAAGTAAGCGCAATCTATCCTGCGTTGGCTGTGTCTAACTCAGGGGCTTCAACTGCCGGTTTATCGGTGGCTTTGCTGAACTCCAACTGCTCATCAACCAGCTTGCCAAAACGGCTATTGAAGAGATCTCGCACATAATTTTGATGCAGACGCCACGGATATTGTGCTCCCTGCTTCGGAATAATCGATTCGGCGCGTTTGATATACCCCGAGCTCATGTCCACAAATGGAATCCACGCCATGGATTTATCCGAATTAACGGGCTTCACCTGTGTATAGCCGTTGGCCGACATGTGATTAATTAATCGACAGAAGTACTCGCTGATCAAATCCGATTTGAGTGTCCATGACGCATTGGTATAACCGAACACCATACCAAGATTGGGCAAATCTTCGAACAGAATGCCTTTGTAATACATCTTTTGGGTAATGTCATAGGGCTGATCGTCAACGGTAATTGCAATACCGCTCATGACTTTGAGGTTCAACCCTGTGGCACTAACAACCGCATCGGCCTCTAAAACCTTACCCGATTTTAATTCGATACCCGTCTCAACAAATCGGGCGATATGATCCGTTTCTATAGCGACCTTGCCCTGAGAAATTGCCTCAAACATATCGCCATCAGTTACTGCGCAAAGACGTTCATCCCACGGGTTGTAACTGGGGCTAAAGTGCTTCATATCAAAGTCAGCAGGTAGGGCTTTTTTTGCCATCTTCAATAAAAACCCACGCCCCTGTGCGGGAAACGCCCGCATGTATTTGTAACCTAACCAATTGATCAAAATGTTACGTCCACGCCCCAACATATATGCCAGTTTTTCTGGCAAGAAGCGGTAGAGCCCATTGAGCATTTTATCCTCTGTCGGCATCGCAATCATGTAGCTTGGCGAACGCTGTAACATGGTTACCTGAGCAGCTTTATCAGCCATTGCCGGAACAATCGTCACGGCCGTCGCACCGCTACCGATAACAACAACCTTTTTGCCGGCGTAGTCAAAGTCTTCAGGCCAAAACTGCGGATGTATAAACTGCCCTTGATAGACATCCTTCTCTGGGTACGCGGGTTCGTATCCGGCTTCATAATCGTAATAGCCGGTGCATGACAAAACGAACTGGCTTTGGTATTCCTGTGGGCCTTCGTCGGTATCTACGGTGAGTGTCCAGCGTGACGAACGCGAACACCAGTTCATCGCCCTGACCTTACAACCGTACTCAATGGATTCATCGATACGATGCTCTTTGGCCGTCTCACGAATGTACTCAAGGATGGATTCGCCATCGGCAATGGCTTTGCTGTCTGTCCAGGGTTTGAAGTTATAACCGAGGGTGAACATATCCGAATCAGAACGAATTCCCGGGTAACGGAACAAATCCCAGGTGCCCCCCATGTTTTCACGTGCTTCGAGAATACGCACGCGTTTGCCTGGGCAGTGACGCTTAAAATGACAGGCTGCACCAATACCTGAGAGGCCGGCGCCAATAATGATAATGTCTGCGGTATTATTCATACGTTGTCCTTCTGGCATTTTTTATAGCGCGATTTATGGCATTAATTTCAGTACAAGATGTTTATAGCCTGATGGCAATAGCCGTTGAATCACATCGATGATTTTGGCGTCACGCCCAACCAGTAACCGTGATTGGTCGCGACGAATCGCGCGAATAATTTCTTTGGCAGCGTCGTCTGCAGTGGTTTTTGCCAGCTCGGAATTAAAGCGCTGTTTTTGTACGTCAACGCTGTCATCGTTACCGACCTGATCGAAAAATCGCCCGTCGTTTACGATATTCGTTTTAACACCTCCGGGGTGTACACACGTTAAGCTAACTGAGCTTTGGCTCGATTTCAGCTCAAGCGCCAAGCTCTCACTGAACCCGCGCACGGCAAATTTGGCGGCGTTATAGGCGCTTTGATTGGGCATACTGATCAACCCAAACAAACTCGAAATATTCACAATATGCCCCCACTTGGCACGTTTCAGTATCGGTAAGAACGCGGTGGTCCCGTACACAACTCCCCAAAAGTTAATATTCATCAGCCATTCAAAATCCGCTTGAGCCATGCTCTCAACCGATGCCGAAAGGCTTACCCCCGCGTTATTAATCACCACGTTAACTTCAGGAAAATAGGCCGCTGTTGCATCTGCCCAAGCGACCACGGCGTCGTTATCGCTAACGTCTACCGTCGTTGCCAACACCCGAATTTTTGGGTTGCATGCTTGGCACGCGCGTTCAACGGCTGCCAGCCGGTCAGCGTCTCGGTCAGAGAGGGATAAATGGCAGCCCTGCTTGGCCAACGCCAACGCCAACGCTTCACCAATACCCGAACCTGCGCCGGTAATGGCAACAACCGCTTGTTTAAAATTTTGACGCATATAGGCTCCTTGATGAATCTATGGCCTGGCCATTATTGTTATCGCTTTTTGCACGGTACGTATGCTTGCAGCTGATGCTCCACTATTGAGCATTCGCCTGTTTCAAGCCAGGTGGATTGACCGCAAGCTTCAGGTGAATTGCGGTCAAAACAACGTCTACTAAACCAGTAGTTGACCGCAGTTAACCGATAACATGCCCGACAATCACCTTTCTCGTGCTTAACCGCACATAGATAATGATAATTAAAGAACTCTGCACACAATTCTGGCACTATCACACAGTAGGGTGGACCTCTACGAATAAAAACAACAATAAAAAAACACTGCGAACTCAGTCACATGATTAGAAAAACACTCAGAAACCTAACGGCTTTACTCTGCCTCACGACAGCCATAGGCTGCAGTGACACACAGCAAGACACGATTCTCGACAAATTAGTTAGCTACGGCCGTGACAACGCGAATCTGACCCTAAAGACCGATACGGTTGATCACATAAAAATACATTACTTGGAGCGACCTGCCCAAACCGCCGGCTCAGACCATACCTCCGTTGAAACCGTTGTTCTGCTCCACGGCTTCTCGGCAAACAAGGATAATTGGCTGGAATTCAGCCAGCAAATTGATCCTAAATTTCGTTTACTGATTCCCGACTGGCCCGGTCACGGTAATAATTCACCGGATATGAATGTCGATTACAACTTATTCAAACAAGCTGGCAGGCTTCATCAATTACTGGCACAAGTCGGCGCTGGCAAAGTTCACCTGATCGGTAATTCAATGGGTGGTGGAATCGCCATGATCTACCGCTTGTTGTATCCGCATGATGTCGCCAGCTTAGCGCTAATGAATACACTGGGCTTTGAAAGCAGCGAAAAATCCGAGTACTTCCAAGCACTGAAAAACGGCACGAACCCGCTCATTGCTTGTGATATTCGCGATTTCGATCAGTTGCTGGATATCACCATGCATAAACCACCGTATATTCCGTCGCCTGTAAAGGCCGCCCTCGCCCGTCAGTCTGTTGATCGTTGCGAGATTAACCGAAAGATATTCGCGGATATGTTGGCCAGTCGTGAGACACTAGCGGCCTTTGACTTTGAGAAAGGGCTAACCAAAACAGCCCTATTGGCACCTAAACCAGTGTTAGTCATCTGGGGCGACAAAGATCGTGTGTTAGATATCGCTGCGGTTGAAGACATCAAGCGTCTAATGCCAGAAGCCGAAGTGAAAATTTTTACTGATATTGGCCACTTGCCACTGCTCGAAATTCCGGCAAAGAGTGGCAGCAGTTATAACGACTTCTTGCTGCGTTCGGTCAGCGATACTGATTACCATGATCACCACGCCCAACACTCGCACCACTAAACCGATACCCGGCGAACTCGTCGGGTATGCATTCCTCTCTGATCTCTCGCGTTTTGCTCTGCTGCCTAAGCTAGCTAAAGGTGACTCTTACCTCGTCAGTCGCATGAAGAAAGCCCATGTACTCAAAGGCTTGGAATAGGTTGTTATTCAAACACTCTTTGGTCGTTTGACTCAAAACCTTGCAAGACTCTGTGATTATTAGCGTTCTCATGCAACCACCCTAGGCTAGGGGTGGTCTACTGATTGGGCATTTTATGCTGCTTTGATCTGAACAGCTCGACTTTCACTAACGTCTATCATTAGTGTCTTCATTCTACGCGAAATACTATTTAGCTCGTGAGCAGGTTCCTCTACTAATCGGTAGCGAGGAAAATAAGCGAGTGTTCGCAGCGCAATAATGCGCATCGCCGATGTTGCTAGTGCATGCCCTAAACAATAGTGAGGCCCGCCACCGTATACCGGGATATCAGTAACGTTGTCTCGATCTAAGTCAAAGACATCCGGATTAGGAAATTCGTTGGGATCATGAAATGCGGCATTAGCCATGATTTTTATCATTTCGCCTTTCTTGATCTTTTGACCGTGAAATTCAAAATCTGTCTGCGCAAATCGCGTGTTACCACAGTACCCTGATGCATTCCATCGCATGCTTTCATAGATCGCATTGTCTATAAGCGAAGGATTTTCAACAACGCGCTGTAGCGCCTCCGGATTTTTAGCCATGTTATAAAAAAAGTATGCCATATTGTCGCGAATAGTATCTGGCCCAACAGCCAGCAATGTTGCAATAAGCCCGAGAACCTCCATCTCACTTAGCATATCTCCATCTTCGCAGGCATTCACAAGCTCACTCAAAAAATCATCTGTGGCTAGTATTTTCTTTTGCTGGATAAGCGCTTTTAGAGCTCTGATTCCCTTGTCAGAATTTTCATAGTCTGGAGTATCTAACGGATCTAAAAAGCACTTTATGATTTCGAGGTAAAGTTGCTCACAATCGTGCCTTACGTCGACTGGAACACCGATATATTCGGCAAGTATTTCAAATGTTAAATTCTCAAGAAGTGAATCCATATCAAATACGTCATCAACCGAATCCAAAGATTTATCGACAATACGTTCAATATTTACTTCGATGTTCTTTACAAATCTCGGAGCAAAAGCTTTATTTGCAATTTTTCGCAGTCGTCGATGATTGTCTGGTTTCAGGCGAGGCAGTGCCGATTCACAAATCCTATCCAACTCCTTCATTTTGTGATCAGGAATCGTTGGAAAGTAGTCCCACGCATTAAAGTTGAACGTTAAATCAGGGTGCGTGAGAAGTTCACGATACTGTTTGTACTCGGGTGTGAGTATCCAAGCGAGCTGAGTAGGAGCAAAGAAAACGCTATGATTCTGCAGCATATCCTCATAAACAGGCTGAGGATTTCGAATAAAACCCTCTAGATCCTTCGGATCAAACGCGGTATAGCGCGGTCGTGTAATTGCCCCCTTAATCATGTAAAAAGCTATTTTAGTGATGTCAGTTATTTTTAGTCGAAGCATGGTATTTTCCGTGTTTATTTCTTACTAAGAGGCGATTTTGTAGAGCTCTTCGTGATCGGGGTTGTTGTACTCGGGGTAAAATATCGACGAGTACTTCCGATATGTATTGATAGGTCCGTCACCCTTAATAACCGCAGGGCTAGAAAGATATTTTTTGTTCTCCCATATTTGAACATCGTCCATGACATCGTCTTTGTATGTTTTTATCACTGCCATCGAGAGAATTTTTTGAACCATAAGTGTCGGTAAAAACTTAAGTAAGATGTTCTTCTTGATACCCGATACATCCCCATAAATCTGGCTTGCAATATGGATGTCGGTATATTTTTTTTGTCGCGGCAGATAGGCAATATAGTGACGTATTCGAATGTTCCAATCAGGCAAAAATGTTTCCGTTAGCGTATAGCCCATACCATAAGAGTGAGTCATAATTTCTGCGTGAACAAACTCGCCATCACCAGGCAAGATGTTTTTTCTATCAAATGCGATATGACTACTGAGATACTCTTTATCAACAACAACTGGGCGCAGACTTTCAATATTCACGTACTTGTGAACAAATGCGAAATGGCCGATATCTACTGCGTTTTCTTTTAATTCTTGCACGTGCGATCGAACAGGAATAACACGAGATTCAAGTTTGCCCCAGCCGTCGTGATCGACAGCTGGCACGTTCCATGATGGCGCTCTTGAAAACTTACTGTAGTAAATCAGAATAAATCCATTTACCTCCTCTACCGGGTAACTCTTTATGCACAGTCTTTTGGTCGGTTCAGTACCGTAACCCGTTTTTGTACATTTACCTTGACCGTTAAATTGAAAACCATGAAATGNACATTGAATCGACTCTTCAATTACCTGCCCACCCTCTCCAAGGTGAGCCCCTAGATGCGGGCAGTGTGCATCAAGTGCTTGAATACAGCCGCTTTCTGTTCGAAAGATCACGATCTCAAGTCCACATATTTTTGCAGATATGATGCCTCTAGGTTTCAATTGACTTGCAAAGCCTACGGAGTACCAACTGTCTGGAAACGATGGTAAGTCTTCAACTAGCGTTAATGAAGTCAATGTTGGACGTCCTGATTTGATTCTGCTTTCATTTTTAATGCCTTCGACGCGGCATTAAACCCACGAATGATTTTTTTCTTATAAAGGAACAATACCAGCGGTTGCAAAACCCCTTGGCAGCGCTCAAAAGTATGATACTGCGTGTTGTTGTCATCAATCGGGGTTAATACCTGAACACGTTCCGCACGTAATAAGCCAAAGATGGTATCTGCGTAAGCTATCGCCCTTTTGGTATGCCATGTTGTAAACGTTTCATGTTGTAGTAAGTGTTGCTTTAACATGTCTAAAGGTCGGGGTGTACAACCGTCTTCGTACGGCCCCCATGAGACGCCAAAGGTGACTGATTCGCCAACACCGGCGTGGGTGTCAAGCTCAAAAAAACGATTCAATGGATTCCAATCAGGATAATTCTCAAAATTTGTTATGTGCCTCCACACCTCGTCCACTGGGGCGGATATATTGATCGGCTCAGCACAAATAATGTCGCTAAATAGCCCCTTCAAACAGGTCGGGGAGCTAGGCTGATAATCATCCGACAGGCTGGACGATATGCTCGAAGAGGCCATCGCTGTGGCAGCAACTTTCGGCGTTGTCATACGTAGCTACTCCCAGCTATAGAAACCTTGAAAGACCGTGCCTTAGTCAGAGGTTGGGTATTAACGGATTCAATACCCAATTGACACGCTAGAAACCGGCCGGCTACACCGACGTTCTCGGTTAAAATACCTATTGTCATTGTCATGTATATTCAGCCCTTACTCAGCTGGCGTAACTTTGATTATTGATAGAAAAACACGCGAGATTATTTCTGGGCAATCAGGGCTATCCAGTGATTTACTATTTGTGTTAGTGTTAACGCACAAATCACAGAACCATCTAATTTGCAGTTAACCCGCTATACCCATAAAGGGTTGACGAATCAGCGCGGGTAAACGATGCCAGATGGGTAAGAGAATCTTCACACCACCATCGGGAAAAAAGATGTTTCTACGCCAATGCATGTTCATCGTCTCAGCGCTTTAAGCACAACGCTATTTTCGACGGCGCATAAGGTAAGTGTTATGAAGTGGAGAAAAAATAGTCGGACAGTGGAATGTCCAATTTGTTGATATAATTGTCCTAAATTTTTACCCTCTTTCTATGCTTACGAGTAATTCGAGGACGCTTACAGCGCTGTAGCAATGCATCAATTGGGTTGATGGATCGTTAGGGCAGTCAAAAGTTTTCGACAGGGTTCGTATTTGAGGTCGTGACAGAGCTATCCGAGACAACGATAAATATACGCTGGCTTTCATTGTTAGATATGTAGCATGAAGACCCGAGTTTAGATTCAGCTCAGGCCTGGGTACGGAAAAGTGCCCTTAGTTTGTCGATGGTCGTTTTTCAATCAACACATATTGGGCACATCGATCGCTCTAATGCGAGAAAAACCCATGCGTTTAGCGTTAGACAATGGCGCTATCCTTAGGTCTCGAATCTCGACATTAACCTTGCATTAGGCAACCTTTTTGTCGCTATCCACAAACAACAACAAAGCCGGCAACAGCAGAAAATCCAGTATCAGAGCAGCAACCAATATGATGCTGGTCAGCAAACCCAGATCGCTATTACCGTGTATTTTCGACAGTGTTAAAATCGCAAAGCCGGAAGCCAACGCGGCGGTGGTGATCCAAATCGGCGTACCAACCCGTCTAAAGGCAAAACGCACGGCATCTTCTGCGTTTAATGCTTGGTGTTTGCGCGCATACTGATACTTCGACAAAAAATGTACGGTGTCGTCGACGATAATCCCCATCGTCAAAATCACCACGGTCGTCAGCCCCAACCCAAGCTCTCCTGAAATAATCGCCCAGACCCCAAACCCGATCGCCGCCGGAATAAGATTCGGCACGATGCTGATCAATCCATAGCGAAAACTCCCCAGCACCACCATCAACACCGCGGAAATAATCACCAGCGCGACAAACGAGCCTTCGATACTCGACACCAAGCTATCGATGCTTAGATGCGACCACATGATCGCAAGCGACGCACCTGGGTAACGCATGGCTTCCGGCAAATGCTCCGCCTGCCAAGCATTGACCTTATCCTGAAACGCAAAAATAGCATCGGTGTCCATGCTCGGGGTATTGATCAAAATACGCGTTGACGATTTATCCGGCGCGATCATGTCATCTAAGCTTGCCCCTTGCGGTACACTGAATTCATACATCAATAATAATTGGGCTGCTAGCTCGCTGTTATCCGGCGATCGATACCACTGCTGCTTATCGCCATGCAAACTCTTGTTGAGTCGCTTCAATATATCGGTATAGGCATGCACGCTACTGACCTCCGGCTGCACACGTAGCCAGTTCACAAACGCATCGACATGGCCGATAAACACCGGGTCGGTGACACCGTTTTCCTCACCTGATTGCATGTCGTAAAAGACGTTATACAACCCACCAAAATGCGCATCGATAGCATCGTTGTCTGTGCGAAATTCATGCGGTTTTTTGATCATCTCGCTGAAGCGATCATTGATAGTGTTCTGTATCGCTAGGCCCACCATCACAACCGAAACGATGGCGCAGCTGACCAACACCGCCCGCTGCCAGCGAATTACCCAGTTGGCCAAGCGTGTCATGATGCGTACCAGATTAGTCTCCGCAGTTTTCGGACGACGCACCGGCAGCACCGTTAATAATGCCGGTAACACGGTGTAGGAATACAACCAGGCGAAGAATACCGCCAATGCTGAAGCATTCCCCAAGTGAGCCGCCGGGGGCAAATCGGTAAAATTCAAGCTTAAAAACCCCAATGCAGTGGTCAAACTGGTGATACTCACTGGTACAAAGTTCACCTGCAGGCTGGTACGAATCGCATCGGCTTTGGATTCTTCGGCATAACTGTGCAGAAAGTACGCGACCATGTGAATGCAATGCGCGATCGAGACAGTAATGCCAATCATCACAGCATTGATGGCCAGCGTCGAGAACACTGTTCCCATCATGGCCGCATAACCTAAAGCACTGATGGTCGCCAATAAGGCAATGCACAAACTCACGGTAACCCCCGCCACACTGCGCATCAGCAACCCGATCATCACAAACATTAACGCGAACATAATCGGCACCATGATCACAATATCTTTCGTCGCTATGGTGAGGTTATGGTAATTGCTGATGGCATTGCCGGTGATCCAAAGCTTCACACCCGGGTAGTCAGCTTCGATTTGCTGCTTTAATGCGTATACCGCTTCTGCCGTAGCGGTTTCTTCAGCTTGAGCATGGGTTTGCGAATCATTCTTGCTCAGTGTCAGTATCACCGACGCGTGGGTACCTGCAGGGTTAACCAGATAGTCGACCAAGTCGGGAGACGACATAGCAATGTCTTTAATTCGGGCAATCGAAGCGGCGTCTAGATCGTCACCCGGATCGTACAATTCATCAATGATAACGTCGTCACCGTCACTTCGGCTGTGTTGATAATTCGATAATGAATCCACCCGCAACACGCCCGGCAACTGCCAGCCTTGTTCGGTTAAATCAGACAATGCTGTCAGAGTCTCAGGCGTAAAAATGCTGTCGTCATCTGAACCCAACATGATCAACACGCGGCTATCTTTGCCGTATTTATCCTCGATGGCATCGAAGGCTTTTTGGTACGGGTAATCAGCACTAAAGAACGCTCTTGGGGTACTATCAAAAACAAAGTACTTGTAGCCCGATAACCCCACAATCAGCATCACTAGCGACACGAATACCAAAACACCGCGAAACCGCATGGCATTATCAGCTATCCATTGACTCACTGTTAACATCGCTTCCTACCCGTGCTGCCGATTTGGTAATCGTTGTTATCTCAATTCAGAAGGTTGGAACACATAAATACCAACGATGCGGAATCTTCCGACTCGTGGTTGATATCGGTGGTTTATAGTTCCCCTTCTCGCTATAAACACGCCCGACCAAGGTAAAAAGCATCCCAGATAACACGAAATGGCACACAAACCGCCTAACAGGCGGTTCATCCATGGCTAGATCGGCTCAGACACCGTCACAATTGCGATACATGCGCTCGGCAACGGCTAATCGTTACTGAGCAACTGGGCAAGTAAAACCATTTTGATTCGGAAACGGGTACGTGCGCGGCCAGACTTGCACTTCCGTAGTCAGCGTATGACCGGATTTAAACTTCACCTCGATAAACGAGGCCGTCCAACCATTATTCTGCGGTGGTGTA
The DNA here is from genome assembly GCA_902705835.1 of BD1-7 clade bacterium. Classification (NCBI taxonomy): domain Bacteria; kingdom Pseudomonadati; phylum Pseudomonadota; class Gammaproteobacteria; order Cellvibrionales; family Spongiibacteraceae; species BD1-7 clade bacterium. The sequence continues at coordinate 38,376 of CACSIN010000010.1, read as the reverse complement.
ACGCNGTATTCATAGGTGTCGCCGTTTTTGGTGTATTCAATTTTACGATCAGTAAAACCATCATCACCAATAGTACTCAAGCGAAAATCCCTAGCATCCGTATTATTGGCAGACCACACCTTGCCTGACGTTGGTTTATCTTTGGTACGGGCGATAATCGTGCCGTCATCCAGAAACTCCCAGCTAAAGTTTGGCTGCTTGATAGTATCGGGCAACGCAATCGCCGTGAAGAACGGCAGAAAATCTTGGATTAACAGGTCTTTTTCGCCATTTTTGAGCGTGTGATCAATATTCGGATAAACCCTGAAGTAGTTGTCGCCGGGTAAATCTGACAGGTAGTAACGTGTCCAATCAATAGTAATAAATTGATCACCCGTGGCGTTGATCAGCATTTTGGGAATGTTGCAGTAACGTGACCGATAAGCAAACGGATCGACACTCTCAAACAGCTTTGTATATTTGTCGCTGTATATCAATTCAGGAATCACGTTCTGTTTCGCGTAGGGCTCCAACGCATACGAGTATGTATTCAGAGAACAATACTGGTTAGCCACAACCGTCGGAATGTTCTGCGTAATCACGATAGGAATAATTCCCGCAATACGATTCTTGCCTAACGGGCCTTGATCAAACGCTGCAGCGGTCCATGTTGTCCAACCGCGTTTTGAAGCACCGGCAACAACAAATTTAGTCGTTTTGCTGGCCTTATTTTCGCTCTCAAGCTTTTCGGTGATCTTGATGACTTCTTCCATCGCGAGAATCGCCGCTTTGGTCATAGGGAACCGTCCGGCCCGCTCTACCGGAAAACCATCGGCAACTTTACGCCATGTGTAGGCCAGCAAAGTATCTTCTTTACGAGGCTCTTGCTCAGGGTCATCAAGAAACACAGCCGGTTGATTGGGTACCTGTCCCAATACAGCAATGCTGGAGGCCGGCACAAGCGCGAGCAAGTTTTGATAAAGCGATGGAATTTCCAAGCCTTCGTCAGACACCGGGTTCGAACCACCGACAATTAAAAATATACCCGTATTATGNCGACTTAAACGATTGATGTAGATCGACAACATATGCGTCTGAATCGTCGCTTGTGTTTTACCCTGCTTCCAATCTTGTGACGTAAACAGATAGTTATATACCGTGCCAAGGGTGCGTTCTTTTTTGTTTAAAAATTCGATCTTGGTTGATGGATCAACCTCGGCAATGTAGCGATCAAGCGGTGTAATTTCATCCGTATCGAGCGTAGGTACGTTATCAAAAATGGCGGTCGGATCAGAGTTTGCAGGCAATATGCAAGACGCATTAATTGAGTCTCCACTCGGGCCAGACGTATCATCATCCGACGAATCATCAGACAACCCACAGCCACCCACGCCCAATAGCGAGGTTATGACAGTTGTCAGCAATAGAGCTTTCCACATCTGAGTACGGCGATACCGGTTGAACATTATCAGGCCCCTGAGCACAAATGAATTGATCAATTTTTAGCCTAGACCAGTGCTCTACCCTGTCAAAACTCGCGCCCTTAGTCGCAACCCGCCGCCACGATTCAGCGCTTTAAACGCTTCAGTAGGATTTCAATTTATGGATTTCTACGCACCAGATAGCGGGTTAACAGATTCAGAAGAACACCGTAAGCCGGAAGAATCAAAACCACACAAACGAGCACCTTGTAGCCATAATCGGCAATACCAATTGATAGCCAATGCTGGGCCATAAACGCATCCGTTGAACGATAGAACGCGATACTAAAGAAACTGATGCTATCGATAAGGTTGCCGAAGATGCTCGATGCAGCCGGCGCTAACCACCAATGGGGGCTACGCCGCAAACGGTTAAACACCAGCACATCCGTCAATTGCCCGATAACGTAAGCACTAAAACTCGCAAAGGCGATACGAGCAACAACCCCGTTAAACACGAGTAGCGATGCCATCCCCATATAGCTGCCGTCGTTAAACAGCACCGATACGCCATAAGACAACAACAAAGCGGGCGCCATTACCGCGGCAACAATTCGCCGCGCCAGATGCGCTCCGTAAAGCCGCACAGTCATATCTGTCGCTAAATACACCAGTGGAAACGTAAACGTGCCCCATGTAATAGTGACTGAAAATAACTGGAACGGAAGCTGTACCAAATAATTACTGCTGGCAATAATCAGAATATGAAAACTGGCTAGCAGGGGTAATGCGATGCGTCGCGGTGTCAGTTGCTGATCAAACATAAGAGGAATATCGGCGCTGGGCCCAAGTGTTGGAGTCACAATTACGAGGTTAGCACCTAGCCCGACATTCAAGTCCGAACTCGCGCTTTTTGGAAAAAACCCACACAACCCTCAACGCAGCCGATGCGTGATTCGTTTGAGCAGCAACCCGTACGCAGGAATCATCAACACCAAGCACACCATCAACTTATACACATAATCCGCCAAGGCTATCGAGACCCAATGCTCCGCCATAAAGCTATCCGGAGATTGATGGAAGGCGATAAAGAAGAAGCTGATCGTATCAATGAAGTTACCCACCACACTCGATGCCAGCGGCGCCAGCCACCAATGACGACTGCTGCGTAAACGGTTAAACACCAACACATCGCTGAGCTGGCCGATCACATAGGCACTGAAGCTACCCAAGGCAACACGTGCAACCGCCACATTCAACGTTGCCAACGCAGATGCACCCAAAAACGTACCCTGATAAAAAAGCACCGAGACAAGATATGACAAAAGAAGCGCCGGCAACATCACGGTAGCGATGATGCGTCGTGCCATTGGGGCTCCGAACAAACGCACGGTGAGATCGGTCGCTAAATAGACCAGCGGGAATATCAACGACCCCCAAGTGAAGGTGATAAATCCGAGTTTGAACGGAAACTGAATCAGATAGTTACTGGCCGCAATAACCAACACGTGAAACAACGCCAGCAATGGCAGCACCCAAGGGCCTGCGACGATTTTGTCTGCGAATGCATAGTCAGCAGTTGGAGTGGTTGTTGGAGCCATAACGTTACACACTCAGCCCAATAGTAGCCCTAACCATCGCTGTTCAGGCGTGCTTGCAAACCATTAATATTCAGCTCGCAATGGCGCTTTTCCTGCAGAGTTATCAAACGCTCTTTGCGTAATTCGCTCAGGCAGCGGCTCACGGTTTCTTCACGCCCGGCAACAATCGCAGCAATATCTTGATTACTGATCAATTGAATCTGGTTACCCGNAAGTTTCTGCAACTCATGTAAGATCAACACCAGATTGATAACTCGTTTTAGCAATGGGCCACTGCGCAGATTGGCCAACCAGTTATCGGCCCGAAACAACTGCTCATGCCATTGCTGAATAAGCGCATTCGACAATTCTGGCTGATCTTTCTGCAATTTGTAAATGATCTTGATCGGGATAACACATAAATCAACGTCCGATAGTGCCTCAGCCTGATGATGGTAAGCCGGCTCCAGCAAGGCCTCGATACCGGCACAATCACCGGGGCCAAGCAAACGCACAATCTGCTGATCACCACTTTCGGAATAACTTACCAATTTAATAAAGCCCATCCGCACCGACAATATCGAATGCGCCGGTTGGCCCTGATGATAAAGCATCGTACCGGCCGGACATTTAGTATGTTGAATCGGCCAAAGGTAATCCGACAGATTGCCAAACTCCAGTTTGGAGAACAACATCCGCTGTCGCAGCGCACAGTGCTCGCAATCTTCAAGGCGCAGGGTTTCGTTCTCGTAGCAGGCTTGGTTAAAAGTAGTGTCCGTATCACGGGTTATTGGCATCGTTGGTATCCACGGATTTAGCAGGAAAATCGATACTCAGGTATCGTTTGATAGACAGCGTGTGTTTTTGACACCGAAATCATCAAAAAAATACATGATCGTGTAAATGGGTGTTGAATGCCTTGTTTCATCGCATCTTTTAAACCGAACTCGATAGCGATAAAAGAGAAATCATAGGCACACAGGACATAAAAGCCTCACTAGCCAATAAAAATCTACTCGAGGTAGTCATCGTTTACCTCAAATAAAACGACTATATCGTGCCTGATCGTGTTTTTTTTCCAAAGCCAACTAACGAAAACACTGCTGAAACAGGCGTTAGTCCATCTGATCCAAAACCACCATCGCCCTACCACTCGAATAAAACACACCGACACCAGATGATATTTATCAAGATATACAGTCTATTTGAAATACCTTATTGATAATCGTTATCGTTTAGATTAAGTTCCGCATCTTCCTGCCACTTCTCGGAATAAATCATGAAACCGATCGTTTTAGCCACCCTACTTCCAGCGACATTGCTGCTTACAGCCTGTTCTGACGATGATGATAATGGGCGATCAAACAAAGACACAACTGCGCCTGTTATTGAAAACGTAACACCGTAAACGACAGCATTATATCATCTAACGTACTAACCATAACTGGTAATGCCATCGACAATGACCTTGAATCTGTCGATATTACTAACGGCGTTACCGAAATCCGTGCCACCTTGAATGGTAGTCAATTCAGCGCCGACCTTGCGCCAGTAGCGGGAACCAACACCATTACGATCACCGCAACAGACGCCACAGGTAACCGCACAACACATGATCTAACGATTATTAGTGATGCTGAAGCGCCACTAATGGCGAGCGTTTACCCGAACAACGGCCGTGATGTTACTGCATCGTTAACTCGCATCAGTGGTTTAATTACAGAACCGAATATCGACACAGTAACAATCACAATGGGTGAGCAAACCGTGGATGCAACTGTTGAAGACGGTCGATTCTTCGCACTAGTTAATACCGCCACGGGTAACAACCAATACACAGTCACAGCGATAGATCAGGCAGGTAACACCAGTGATCACCAAGGTAGCTTTTATCTGGGTAGTCGTGCCGCCGCCGGTGGCGCTCATTCTGGCGTGATACACAAAAACGAAACCTATGTATGGGGCCGCAACAACCTCGGCCAACTCGGGCTCGGAACAATGACCGAACTGCCTGATGAAGATGATGAAACCGACATCGAGAACGAACACCCAACAACACCGGTGCGCCTACCCAGCGAACAAACGTTTGTTTCGATAGCCTTCAACCAAAACGCATCGCTAGCGATCGATTCATCAGGCAATGCGTGGGCGTGGGGTGACGGCGATGATGGCCAGCTCGGCCTCGGTGCTCTCGACAGCGCAAATACTGCCGTTGACGAAACAGACTATTCAACACCACAGCAAATTCCGGGTATAACCAATGCAATCGCCGTTACCCGTGGTTACGATCACAGTATGGTGTTAACCGCAGCAGGCGAAGTTTATGTGTTTGGAGACAATAGCAGCGGCCAACTCGGAGACGGCACCAGCAGCGATAACGATGTCCCGCAACAAGTTAACCTAGAGAACATCGTACAAATTCGCGCGGGTTCAAGAACCTCTTACGCGCTCGATGCAGACGGCAATATTTGGGCCTGGGGCCGCAACCGCTATGGCAACTTGGGGCAGTCACACGAAACCGAAGATGAAACCAACTACACCCCGGTAAAAGTACCCGTCAATGCCCGAATTGTATCCATTGCAACAGGCCGCGATCATGTTCTAGCGTTAGCCGACGACGGTAAAGTTTTCGGTTGGGGATTAAACGCCAGTAGCCAAGTGGGGTTACATGAATCTGAGCAATGGGAACGAGAAATCCATACGCCCACACAACTGCCTTGGTTCAGTGACGCCGTTGCTGTACATGCTAACGGTAACCAAAGCTATGCTGAGCGCCGCGATGGTAAGATCTACCCATGGGGGCAAAACGGGCTTGGTACGCTGGGTACCGAACAGGATGGCAACGTAGAAGCACCCGCTAGCCCTATTTTCGGCATTCAAANCATTCGCAGCTTTGGTGAAGGCGCATTGCACGCAGTGGCTGTTCGTCAAGACGGTAATGTTTTTGCCTGGGGCTGGAGCTTCGAAGGATCACTCGGTGGAGGCGCATCTACCATCGACCGCTGGGGATACCGTGTGCCTCTGTTATTAGCATTACCCGAGGCGACCGAGGAATAACACCCGCCATGCGATACCCCCAATCTGTTTTATTTCTCGTCGCGTGTTTGCTGACTGCCTGCTCAAACTCAGGCAGCAGCAGCAACACAAAAACATCACCTGACAACGCAGTAACGCCACGGGAATGGCTACCCGTGGGCGGCACTGCGACCATTCCATTGGATAGCAGCCTGCCGTTTTTACAGTTCATCCCTGATCTGGATATTCTGGCTTACCCGGAAGCCTCATTAGGCCGGGAGCTTTTTGTTGCTGAATGGGAGGTTGCCCCGTCAACCCGCGAGACGCTTGATGGCTTTGGCCCACTGGCAATAACCAATGCCTGCGACACATGCCATCTATCTAACGGACGCGCGGCAAGCTTGCTGAGCGACGGAACCATTGGGCCCGGTTTACTGTTTCGACTCGGTACGATTGACGGCCAACACGATACGTATCTGGGTAACCAAGTACAAACCTTTGCCGCCGCAGGCCAAGCTGAAGGCAGCATTCGCTGGCAAGCGGATGTTCAATCCGGAGGGGTCGGTTTTACGTTCATTCCGACCACGACAGCCCTAGAACCCGGCATTAACCTAGGCCCGCGGCTTTCACCGCAACTGGCGGGTATCGGCCTGCTTGATCTCGTTAGTGATGATGACATTCTGGCATGGGCCGATAGCGATGACGCCGACAATAATGGGATCTCCGGCCGTGTACATTGGCGTCAAAATCAGATCGGCCGCTTTGGTTGGAAAGCCATCCACACGTCACTGCGTAACCAAAGTGCCGGGGCGTTACAGGGCGATATGGGGTTAACCACCACCATCAACCCAACGGAACCCTGTACTGCGATGCAAACCGTTTGTGACGATCAGCCCAATGGCGGCGACCCCGAAGTGTCAGATCACGCACTCGATGCAATCAATGCGTTTTTGACGCTATTGGCCGTGCCTGATAGACGCTTCACCGATGCTGACGCGTTTGATGCGGGTGCCGACGTCTTCGATAAGATCGGCTGTGCCGATTGCCACCGGCCCACCCTCAAAACCGGTGTCAGTGAGCAATTTTCAGTGTTATCAGGCCAGACGATTTATCCATATACGGATCTGCTGCTGCATGACATGGGCCCGGCATTGAGTGATGGCGTAAAAGAAGGCGATGCCAATCCGGCTGAATGGCGCACTCCGCCGCTATGGACACTTGGCTTGATCGAAAACACCGAAGGCGCGCGCTTTTTGCATGATGGCAGAGCCGCTAACCTGCAGGAAGCCATTGAATGGCATGGTGGCGAGGCAACCAATGCGAAGCAAGCATTCGATAGTTTGACGGAAGATGAGCGTGCGGATTTGATGCTATTCCTTCGTTCGATTTGATGGGTTAATGTCACGAATTGCTGAACATGGTATGCGATACCAGCGATGGTTTACATCCAATACCTTTGGTATCTGTTAGACGACGCCTCTAGGCTATCGCACACTATGTTTATTCTCTATTTGTCCGCAAATAATCATCATATAAGCAGAAAACAAATATGGAACAGGATCAGTCAGGGACGACGACGTCATAAGTTGTGATGCAAGATCAGGACTAGTACACCCTATCGTCAACAGCCATGCCGTTTATATCGGCGAGATAAGCGAACAGCTAATCAATACCTCAATATTGATTAATAGCGCGACTTTTTAATCGCTACCCTCCAATGATAATGTCGCCAGCCATCGTTGCAGCAAGCTATAAAAGGTGTTGACGATATCACCATCGGCTAGGCTGAAATACCTACGCATAATACCTACACGCAATACCAAAAAAATTTTACGCTCGATTTCAAAATGGAAGGTTCCTTAAGAACCATTAGCTAGCCAAAATATGACCCACACGGCCATAGCACGGCGGGATCTGCATACGTGCCCAGCCCCCACATAACAATAGAAGGTACTTCTTGTGACCGAAAAGCCTGTTTTTGATCGACTCATTGAAGCGGCAACAGATTTGTTTCTTGAAAAAGGCTATCACGGCGTCAGCATTCGCTCATTGGCCGAGCAAGCCGATACTACCAGCGCGATGGTTGCGTATTACTTTGAAAACAAGCACGGATTGTTTGATGCAATGGTGCGCTATCAATTTGGCAAGTTCCTCGATATTGCCGTCGAATCAATGAACCCAGAAACGCCCTTATCATTTAAGCCGTTTGTCTCCGGCACCCTCAAATTATTCAATGAGAACCCGCGATTGGCAGAGTTTTTTATTAAAACAACGCCGGCCGATTCAGGCCCCGGAAGTGATTACATGAAAAAACTCTTTCAAACAGGCCAACAAATGGTTGCCGAATATGGTGAGACCCTCAAGGACCGGGGGTTGATCAAACAAGACATCGACGTGGAAGTCGTGCGCATCCTATGCATGAGCATCACATTAATGCCCGGCTATATGCGAGAAACCTTATTAGAGACTTACGGTGAAGAACAGTACGCGATTTTTATTGAACGATATGCCGACCTTGCAGGATCGATGCTCACGGACGCCGTTAAAGCATAGCTGATTTCAGCTATTGGTATCACCGCATATCCAACAGTAACGTCAACACTTTACACGCTCAGCCTGCCTGTTAATCCCGCAAGAATACGCACGTGGGTAATGCAAAAGATGTAATCTGGAATGAAGGGGCTCATTTCAAGCCCCTGCCCTGCGAAGAAGGTTTATTGCAACAGATCACGCGCCTTCTCGATCGTTGAATCAATTCCTGACGCTCTATCTGACAACAGATACAACGGCACCTCAACGTCAGGTTGTAAACCTTCAACTTCCCAGTTTGTGCCGTTGCTATCCAACCAAACCTGGTTACTTAATGAAAACACCCATTGATTTGGTAGCCCAAGATAGAGCATGTCACTAAAAATGCCCTGCGTCGCTTCGCCTACCTGAACGGTATTGCCATCGGCTTTCAGCGCCAAAATAAGATCTTCAGCGCTACTTTGATTAAGTTCGCTGGTGATCATCACTGTTTTCTGAGCCAAACGCGCACCATCGTACGGGCTCATGGTTAATGCTACCGATTCGCCACTAGGTGCCGAGTAACTACCGTATTGGATCGTTTGTTCGATAAAGCGCTTAGCAAAAGCTCTGTCCATCTCTGTGGTGCCACCAGCATGCTGGCGTAAATCGAGAATAATTCCGTTTGTATGTTGTAGGTCAGACACCAACTCATCGAGCACCATATTCAAGGCATCAACATGAGGGATTGGATTCAAAGCCTCACTAAAGCTATCACCCGCATGATCTGAATCAAAACTACTTAAGTCACCAACCACCACATAACCAAGATCGCCCTTCAATCCCCATATGATTTTGCCGTTATGCGATTTAATATCCTCGACATCGCTTAGTAGGATGGTGTTAAACGCCGCAACTTGCTCTTGCGTATAATCCTCAAGCGTTTGGTCAGGTTGATTAATCGTGTGCTCCACAGCAAGTTGGTCAATGAGGGTATCGGCACGAAATGTGGGGTAGAGAAAATCGTAATCAATTTCAGGAGCCAACAGATCAAGCGGTTTAAAATACACCACAACATGGGCATCCTCCAACGCAGACATCAGCTGAAACACAACGGCACCTAACTGCTCTTCCGTCATATCATCATGAACAGCGGCCTTCGCTTGTTGAGAAATCGCCGGCCAATTAATATTCCTCGCGTCAAAAAAACTGTAATACGCTTGTGCCATCGACACCAAATGGTTGATAACGTTAGTCGGTGTATTGGTTAGGGGGGTTGCACAGCTAACCGGTAGCGCACTGATTTTATCAATCACGAACGGCCTATTCTGGTTGGTTCCTAGGTATGCCGAAAACGCGTAGTCATCGGCGTCTGTAATCGTCCAATGAAGCTTGCTGGGGAATTCCTGCCGCGTAAAAGTATGCGTCTTTATACAGCTGTCCTCTGACGCTTCGTAACGAGTAACGAGGTCGCCTGTAACGTTCAGATATTCTCCGTAACCGGTGTTTTCCCATACACCAATATAGTTATCTGCTGGCGGTGAGGTATTTGACGGTTTGTTGGAGTTTGAGTTGTCGCAGCCAACAAAAACAACAGGAACACACAAAGACAAAAGGAGAGTCGATAGTTTTTTCATAGAATGCACGCAGTCAGTGTTAATGGAATTTTGAATCAACAGTGATTCCAGGTGCACACTACGGAGATCTACCACGGGTGACGTCCGAACGGGTAAGCTAGTACTAAAAATCACTCACCGGACGCCATCTTTACTGCATAACTGCTTGTTTTCTGTATGCCGAGGGTGTCATACCCGCTATTTTTTTGAATGTGAAATTAAACGTACTTTTGGAGTTGAACCCTGCATTCATCGCAACATCGAGAATATTTAGCGTGCTGTTGCTCCGAAGCTCACGCTTCGCGAAGTCAATGCGATAACGTGCAATGAACTCGTGAAAATTCATGTCTCTGTATTGATTAATGGCCTGCGAAAGATACTGAGGTGGTGTTCGAACCTGGTGCGCTAATTTGTCCAATGTCAGATTAGCATCCAGATACAGAGCCTGATTTACCAATACGTTCTCTGCTCGCTCAAGAATCACGCATGCGTCGCTACGGGTTAAACCAGAGCGCTCATATTTAGGGTTTTCAAGACAACGCTGTACCGTCTCTTCTTGTGGTGGTTTTCTGCAATAAACAACGGTGAATACCAAAACAACAAATAGCGCGATGAGATCTACAACATTAAATAGCGCATCGATCCAGATCGGGTCGTATTCCCATAATCCTGAAACATTGTGAAAAACTAGCATTAGCCATAAAACACCGATCGAGCTCCAGACACCCCTCAACCAATAGTACGTGACGTTTCCATATCCCACTGTATACAGCGCCCCATTGAAAAGACGCCAGAGAATAGGCACAAAATGCATCGCACTACTAATGATGAATAGCATCACAAAAGCCAAATACCCAACCGAGGCTAGTACATTCAACACGATAGACGGCTCTTGGAGGATGCCTTCAATGGATAAAATAAACATCGGCAGGAGCAACAAATAGCCTGCTGCCAGCAATCTTGTCGCGGGTTTATCAAATAGCGTTGTGGATTCGACTCGCAATACTGACTTCGTGAAACGTGTCATCAACGGCCCTAACATCAGGATCAAGGGATAAGTAATCAAGAAGAGTTGGTGGCCTACCACTCCAGGCAGCAGTGCCTGAAGCGTGATGGTGCTTTTAAGCATGACGGTAATCGAAAACAACGTAATAAGGGCATGTCGGGCGGGCATCCAATCCAGTAAAAAATGGATAAGCAGTATAAAACTGATAGAAAGTGGAATCGCGGAAAACCCGGAAAGCAAACTGATCAGTTCAAACGTGGTATTCATGAGTATCGTGGGTATATCAATGACTAGGTTTGCGTGAGGTTAGGAGTAAACCGGTAAAGCGTTCGCCGACGCCCGACCCCAAGCTATTTGATGCGCACAACCAATAACAGTAAAACCTTGGCGTCTGGGGCGAATCTGTCTAGATGTGAAGGTGCGGCGCGTGTGGATGTGGCAGCAGATCTAGACGTTTTGCATAGCCACGAAGCAGATCGTATTGCTGAACCTGCTCTTGAGTCAAAACCCGTCGCTGATCAAGGTGTGCTCTCAAATGCACCTCACGTAATTTGCCCCGAATAGTACTTATCTCAGACAACCGCTTTTGTATATTTTCGTGCGTAATTGTCGCGTTTTTGAAATCATCATCGAGCTGCTTCTCAGCACAAACAAGTTCACGCCCTAGATGTATCGCTTCACTTTTCATATGCCCCAAAATGGCAATGGTTTTATCCAACTGCTCGTGAGAAAGATTCAATTCAGCTGCCAGCTCCAAGACGTGTTTCGGCCCGGGGTAATGGTTGAGTTCAGCCGCTTTCGCTACCCCCATACCTCGGCCGGTTAATAATCGCTCGATATCAGTTTTGCTAACACTGCTAATGTTTAGCGTCAGGTCATCATGACACCGTGGGGTTGATGCAAACGCCGAAACAGAACCAGCGACCAGAAAAATTAAAACAAGCTTCGATTTGATATCGAGCCCCCCTATTCAGGTTAAATACGAAACCGTTACTCTACTCGCCTCACACAGAGTGCTGCCAGCACACTTGTTAATCAATCCTAGGGAATTTGTTAACACACGTTGTCGTAAATGGCCGGAGGTTGTGTATCCGCGGAGCAACACAGAAAGATGTTCACTCGCCAAAATCGTTAATTCTCGAATGGGCGACTGCAATCAGCGTTCGATTACAGGCTGCCATTCTGAGGCGCAGGTGTTAGTGAATTTATTGTACTGCCCTTTCGTGAGGAACAATCGGTAAACGCCTGGTGTCGCCTGACGCCCCCCGTTCAGATTCTGTTTTTGATCAAAACCACACGTAACAATCTCCATCGATGCTAGATCAATATCAATAAAGTAACGTGTATCGCCATCTTGCTTTCGGCACATAGCTACCTCCACCTTTCACTGGTATTAATTAATAAGATAACGGCTCTATACCTGCCAATGCGTTCGGTCTCACGACATCCAACCGCTTATGCATAGGTGCCATGCTACTCGGCTCACCACGTTGAGAACCCGACGACCGGCCACTGGCCAGTTCCCTATGCACGCTGTCGCTCGAAACTTGCGCGCGTAATGCTGGCAGCGCCAGCACTGCCGCCCGCCTGCTTCGGTCATCAAAATACAGGCTATATAACATCAGATGTGTTGTCGGGTGATTCAACCCCGTCACGGTAAACCCTTGAGATGTCGCTCCTGACGTAAATACCGCGATAGGCCGCTCAGAGGGTGTAATACCATCTGAGCTTGTATGTAGATGATATGCTGTGACATAACGCTCATCCGGTGCGCTATCAAAGCGCAGGTAGGCACTTAATTCATCATTACCGAATCGGGTATCCTCGAGTGATAGATTCTCCGCAAGGTACATTGGAGCTACACGATCCCTCAATGCGATAACACCGAACGCATCGCTTCGAACCCCATCAATAACACCGTAAACATGAATTTCGCTCGAAACCGAGTATTGGGTATCAATATCAATAACATGGCGAGTGCCTGCCTGAATGGTTCGATACAACTGCTTGTTCTGCGAGTCGGTGGCTAGATAAATCTGATATGCGGAAATAACACCTGCGTCTTCTGCCGCTTCAAATGACAACGTGCCGTGAATGCTGTTCTGATCGAGGTTATTGTCAGCAAACGATAGGTAGCGAACGGGGGTTTTCCAACTCGCGTGTTCTTTCTGCGCCTCTCGATCACGTTTGATATGCGCATTTTGATTTACATCACCTGCACGAAATACCCAGTAATCGGATGTCTTTGCTGGGAGTTCGTTTCGAATAAGATCGTAACGTCCACGACCCACAACAACATGTTGATCGGTTGCTGCTTGAGGGTATAGCGATTCTGTTAAAATACCGGATGCTTCGAAGAGATCAACCAATGGTATTTTTGTGTTCGCAGCACTGCTACCCACGGCATTAATACTGAACACTAGGGCATATGACGCAATGCTTCTATGCGTATTAATTTGCACCTGATGTTCTAGTTGACCCGCAGGAAAGTTACCTAGCATTGGCATATCGACGATAGGGCTTAACCCATCTTCGCTCAGAAATACCTGATACCCCGTAATATTGGACTCTTCATAAGCACCTTCAAAAAACAGTGTGCCGCGAACGACGTTCTCGCGAAAATCAGAGTCTAAAAATCGTAGGTTTTCGGCAAGAAATTCAGGCCTAAAGGCATCAACAATGCGTTTTTTCGCGACGGCAGTTGTGTCGCCGTTAGCGTCCTTTGCGTAAATAAGAATGCGTGTGTCATCGCCGACCTCTGTATCTTCGGGTATCTCGAACACGACTCCATCGTCAATATAAACACGACCTATTGGATTACCTTCACCGAGTTCGATAACGAAATGTGTTGTGGTTGTATCACTAAATTCCCAACGCAAGGAACCGGACACTTCACGTTTATCAGGATCGTGATCAACAAATTCAATGCCGTGTATGGGTTTACTCGGTAGATCGTCAATTTCACTGTCGCGCGAGCGCCCATCATCGCATGCTGTCACTAAACCCAACCCACTAACCAGCAACATTGTTGCAATTTTCACTGCTCTTATACCTCTATCTTGTCGAACGGAAAACTGGCGAGAATGGTGATTGAATTAGCGAATCCAATCGATAAAAAGCGTTAATCAATCAAGCGATTTCTGTTAATGAATTGCTTAGGGGTTTTTAAGGCCTGATGTTCTACTTTGCGCCGCTAGCCTTGGAGAACAAAAATGCCGCTACAGAAATACCATATCAAGAATCAGCTGCTAACACTGGTGCGCGAAATTTACGCCGGAATGCTAGCGCTCCCGCAACGAATGCTGAATACACCGTCTTATTTTATCGACATTGAAAATCAATTTTGGCAGCACCGAGCATTGTATATTGTTGTAAAAAAGAACGTCGCAGAAGAGCTGGATAATGGCGTCCAAACGATTGAGATGCTGGCACAACTTACTCAGTCTAACGAAGACCAGTTATATCGACTAATGCGATTTTTAGCATCCTTCGGCGTTTTTTTAGAATATTCCGACCGCCGATTCGCACATACTGAGCGTTCTCGGTGTCTGTCGTCCTACCACCCCAAAAGTCGCAAGCCATATATTATCTTGCAAAATAGTCGTCAGATGATTGCCCCCTTAACTGCGAACCCCGAAGCCAGTGTCGAAGACCCACGCGCCCTATTCGAAAAATATCATCAAAAGGATTTTTTTAGCTACTTGAATGAAAATCGCTGTTTCAACTACACCTATACAAAAGCACTAGCCACCTCTAAACGTTCTAGCCAACGAGACTTCTCCGCCGACGTCGATTGGTCGAAATTTAAAAGGATATTTGATATCGGTGGCGCGATCGGCATGCAAAGTATGGGGATTCTTGACCACAACAACGATCTGGAAATAACCGTTTTCGATCGTGCGAATGTCACTGAAAACGCCAAAAAGTACTGGCGTCAAGGGAACATCAGCGAAAATTTACTCGACCGTCTCAGTTTTATGGAAGGTAACCCACTGACCTCACCTTTACCCAAAGCAAAATCATCAACTGATTTGTATTTCCTCGCAGGCATTGTACCCATGCTTAATGACGCACAAATGATCAATTTGCTTCGTTCAGTCGTCACTGCAAGCGTGCCTTTCGTTTGTACCACCGCCATTGTTGATACAATCTTGCCGGTGAAACAGAGCAACAAGTATTTATATGCAGCTGACTTTCAATCCATGTTAACGACCCAGGGACGCCAAAGAACACTCCTAGAATGGAAAAGCATCGCTGAGCTTGCAGGGCTAACGATCAATGAAGTGGTGAAAACGCGAACACAATCATCCGTTATTATTCTCAGAGCCTAGTCGATACCAAACGACCTGAAACGTTAATCAGGGCGAACACCATACTCAATAATTTTGGCGGAAAAAGCAGCCAGTTCATCGAGGTATTCATCAAAATCTGTTGTCGGCATCTGATCACGTAGCAGCGACTGAATCAACATTGGGTAGGTTGATAACGACATACTCACAGCGCGCAAAACATCTGGGTTCAAGTCATTACGCATCGTCCCATTTTGCTTCTCAGCATGCGTCATTGACCACGCCAATTCTTGCCCTTGCGACAACAGTGATTTGAGATAGTGGTAACCTGGCGAATCTCGATACACCATTATGCGCACGAGAAATGGGCCTAATGTCGGTTGTTGAGTCATTGTCCGATAACAATTTCTGAAGAGCTTATGATAATCGAGTGTGCCATCGTCTTTCACTGCACTGATGATGGTTTCTGAAAAAACATCGTACTGTCGCTGAATAACCTGATTATAAAGGCTGTGCTTGTCACCAAAATAGTAACTGATCATCGCCGAGTTTGCGCCGGCGTCTTCTGCGATCCGCCGAATACTAACACTGTGGTATTCGTTAACCAGAAACAGTTTCTCGGCAACATTTAACAATCGTTCTCGCAAAGGTATATTTTCTTCAAGATTCATAGTGTATTGCTTCTTGTTGCTAGTTTGAAAACACATGAGCTCGCTGCTGCATATGCACCGACGCTCAACCAATGTTGCGGAGCATCCGTTAATCGTCGACGAGCCTGTCCCTGAATATTTGCTGCTAGTCGATAGGTAATCGACATCTTTGATGTTGCGTATCATATGCGCAAATTTTCAAGGGTGTGTATACCACAGCTAATCAATACCGCAGGTATTGATTAGTAAATAGCGGAAGCACATAGTTGCGTTTTGTATAACCGAGGAGGCTATTCATACAGCTAGCCCTCACGAAGCAACTGCTCATCAGAAAAAACTGTAACTCACGTATCCAAGAAAATAACTCACGGTTTTATCGCCGCCACTCCACTGAATCGCGCCACGCTCTGGCAAGGTATACACGTTGATAAATTTCAGCGTTAACTGATCGGTTACGGCGTACTCAAGAATCAAATCGATTTCATGCGTCAGGTTTTTATCGGTTATCGGTGTTACCGGATCGGCAAATTGTCCCTTGCCTAGCTCATTGATGCGGTAAAAATAATAGATGGCATTGAATATCAGCGTATCCGTTGGTTGCATCGTCAACCGCACTTGATGGTTTTGGAAGTTTTGATTAACCAATTGATACTGCCCGAGATACTCGCCGATATACCAAGCGCCCCAATCATCGCCGCCGGGGAACAAGGGATCGTATTCGGCACTGAAATTGGCAAAACGGTAACTCAAACGGGTATTTGCGGCTTCGGTAAAGGTATAACCAAGTTCGGCATACCAGGCAAAAGTATCCTGATTTTGCTCATCAATACGTTGGTAAACGTATTCCCCTTTAACATCCCACCCCGTGATATCAGGCAGGGTGTAGTCGTAACGCACATTAAACAGGTGAAGCTGCTTGCGTTCGTCGATATCCGAATGAAAAATGTCCAGCCCACCGAATGCCCATTGCCCCCAGTCGCCGTGAAATGCTAAGTCAGCACCAGCCAAGTGAGTTTGGCTGTAAATTTCATCATCCGGTGTTAGCTGGTATACCTGAAACGTCTGCGACGGCAACTCGACTTTGCCCAAGAACCCTAAACGCCAGAAGTCATGCGGGCCAATCCATTCGTTACCGCGATTACCGCCATCGTCGCCACCGGTACCCAAAATAAACCCCGTACCCAAAACATAGCTTTGCCGCCCCGCGGATACATCCACATCAATGGGTTTAGACCGCTCACCAAATGTGCCTTGCCACGCAAGATTAGCTTCTCGCCAAGCGATACGATTAACGTACTCATGATTAATATTGCTCAGCGATGCGTCATAGCCACCCGAAGAAATCAACACAATACTGAGGTTGCTGGAATAGGTGCCTGCACCCTCGGTTACCCATCGCAGCTGCCCGCCGCCGGTGAATTGTGATTCATACCAGAAATCGCTGTGCTCACCCAATACAGCACGGTCGTTGCCGTAGTAGTTGTTATCAACGCCGATTAACGCCGCTTCGATATCTCCTTGCGGTTCAAAGGTACCCTGGCCGTTATCCCAGCTGATTTCGTCAGAAGCACTCGCAGGGTTAAAACACAAAACAATAACAATGGTGATTGAGACAAACAGTCGACACATGATGTTAGCAATCCCTTGCCCGTAAATCGATTCCTAAAACATAGACTAGAACAAAGACTCATTCCTTAAAGAGCCCATTCGCGGTGCCGTCTATGCTTAGAAATTCGACACGGCGTCAATCGATAAACTCGTGCATATTCCGCCTAATCATCGTCTTGAAAGCTCAGTAGAAAGCTTCAAAAAATTCACAGCTATATAGCCACTGATTACAACAACGACCACCCACCCCAACATCCCAATACCAGTAACAAAACGCAGGCAATCCATTCAACGCCATGGAACGCTTTCTCTCCTTTCTCGTGCCGAGCTGCCACATAAACCAAAGTGCCAAGTGCATAAAATAGAGCACTTTTGAATACTAACTGCAGGCCGGCTGCATAGATCATCCAGAACGCATACACGCAGGCACTGATGGCACAAAATATCGGCCAAGCGAACTTGATATTCTGCCCTTGTCGATCTTGCCAGATAATTTTGACGCCAAACATGGCACTGAATAGATAGGGAATCAGCATACAGCTGGCTGCTAACTCAATCAGGCCTAGATAGGTGCCCTTAGAAAAGTACGTTACCACCAGAAAGACCTGCATCAGGCAACTGGTTGCCCATATCGAAACGACCGGCGATTCGTTAGCGTTCTGCTGCGCGAACACACTCGGGAAGTCGCCCTCTTTAGCCATATCAAACGGCATTTGCACCGACAAGATTGTCCACCCCAACCAGGCACCGAGTAACGACACCACTAAACCGATGTTAATGATGTATTCGCCATAAATACCGATAACTTGGCCAAGCACAAACGCCGTAGAGGGATTATGGGCATGAGCCAGCTCAGATTGCGATGCAACCCCATAAGACAGCACAGTAACAGCAACATAAAGTATCAGGGTAAATACAAAGGCAAAATACGTGGCATAAACAACATCTTTTGCACGGCGAGCCCGCGAGGATTGCACCATGGCTCCTTCGATACCAAGAAACACCCAAGCAGTTACCAGCATGGTACTTTTTACCTGATCTAACAGCGGCATGTGTAATGCGTGGCCCCAAATATCGAGTTTGAACGTGTGGATTTTGAACGCCAAAGCGACCACAACAATAAACAAACCCAATGGAATAATCTTGCACAGCGCGGTTACCAAATTAACAAAGGCTGCCTCTTTAACCCCACGCATCACTAACGCTTGGAAGAACCACACCAGCAGGCTTTGACCAATCAGTGACACCAGCGTATTGCCCTGACCAAATACCGGAAAAAAGTACCCCAGCGCACTGAACAGCAACACAGCATAAGATAAATTGCCGATCCAAGCTGCGGTCCAGTATCCCCAACCGGCATTAAAACCGGCGTAATCGCCGAATCCACTTTTCGCGTAATTGAAAATACCGTTATCGATCGTTGGCCGCCGACTGCGTAGTTCGGCAAATACTCGTGTCAGCATCCACATGCCGAAGCCCGTTACCACCCAGGCAATCACAATCGCGCCCAGTGCCGCCGAGGCGCTCATGTTCTGTGGCAAAGACCAAATTCCGCTGCCAAGCATCGAGCCGACTGCGAGTGCCGTCAGGTTGATCAACCCCAGCTTGTGGTCATGGTGTTTTGCCATTAAGCGTGGCCCTGTTCGAGTTTCTATTGAGTGGAAGGGTTTTGACACAAAAAACCCACAATGTTTCATGTTTAGCAAAGCCCGGCGCTAACGTCGATGTTACGGGTAACGTCTAACACCCAACTGCCTCCGGCCAACTCAATGTAAGGATTCTAAACACTCCTGACACCACGCTGTCAGGAGCCCCTCTCTATGATGTTTTCTGCGCGCAACACCCCATCTAACTTTCTAACTAGAAACAACAAGGACACACCATGATCATCGAACACGTTACCTACAAAGCTCGTCCGAATACATCAACTGACGATTTGCAGCAGGCCAACGAAGCGATCAATACCTTTCTGAAACGCCAACCCGGCTTTATTTATCGTTCTAACAGTCAGGATGAAGGCCTGTATTACGATGTTGCCTACTGGGCCAGTGAAGAAGCCGCTAAAGGCGCATCAGAAGCCTTTATGCAAAGTGAAGAAGGCCAACGCTTGATTGCACTGACTGAAGAAGGTAGCGTCAGCATGCGACATATGCCGGTGCTAACCGATGCCATGCAATGTGAAACGTCCGATGCAGCATCTTGATGTAATACCGGTATAATCGCCACTGCATTCACTATGTAGATCCGCAACACCCGCGGCCCAGCCATCTTAACAATGGACTCGGCCGCAACACCCTCACTACGGAGATCATCATGCGTAAAGCTGAGCGCCTGTTTCAAATTGTTAACTTGTTGCGAAGCCGCCGAACCGTGATCACCGCTAAAACCATTGCTGACGCTTTAGAAGTTTCAGAACGTACGATATACCGAGATCTTCAGGCACTGATGTTGTCGGGCGTGCCCATCGACGGGGAGGCAGGCGTCGGTTATCGCCTATCCAAAAGCTACACTCTGCCGCCAGTGATGTTTACAGAAAGCGAACTACGAGCCCTCATGCTGGGCATGCAGATGGTCAAAGCGTGGGCCGGTAACGATATGATTCAGTCAGCGGAATCTGCTTTCGAAAAAATCCAAGCCGTATTACCGGATCAACAACATTATCGCCAGATACAGCAGCCCTCATGGTTGATGGTACCGGACTTTATGCGCGGCAAGATGGCACAATTCAGCGACGATTTGAACGACACCATCGATAAACGCCAGCAGATCACCATCGCTTACCAACGCCAAGACGGCGAACATTCGACCCGCAGTATTCATCCGCTGGGGTTAATATATTGGGGCAAAACATGGACGCTGGTCGCCTGGTGTTTGATGCGCGACGAATATCGCATGTTCCGCCTCGACCGCATCCAGGCAATGACACGCACTGAGATTTACTTCGACTGGCGTGAAGACAGAAACCTTCAACACTATATGCGGCAAATGGAATCAAAAGAGACGCAAAATGCCTGCCCGGAGGTTAATCGCGAGTTCAGTTAACAGAAACACCGTAATAAATGCAAACAGAACAATACCTGCCTGAATCGCCCCATTCACGCCCGACCTTCGATCAGAAATCGCTTACGTCAGTAGTACTGTAACCGCCACCAGTTGCATCCACGCGCGCAACGCCTATAATGCGCGCCCGGTCTGAGCAATTCACTCATACCCGGCACAGCCTCATTTAGCCCCAACAGGTCAGCGGCCAGCGTACCCATGCTGGATAATCTCGCTTGATAGACGCGTCAGAAAGTTATCTGCCCCACGAAACCTGTTCACGCATATGACTATAGAATTCGACGCTGAAATGCTTCAGCCCCATGCAGGTAGAAACCGATGACCACCCCCGCCGCCGAAAATGTTGCGCAGACGACATTTGCAGATCTGAAACTCGCACCCAAGATTCAGGAAAACATTGCCAACAAAGGCTACAAAACACCATCACCGATCCAGGCCAGAGCGATTCCAGCCATTCTTGAGGGCAACGACCTTCTTGCTGCCGCACAAACCGGAACGGGAAAAACGGCAGCATTCGTACTGCCTTTGATTGATCAGCTGACGACATTGCCAAAGCCAAAACCAAACGCATGTTACAGCCTGATCGTGACACCCACACGCGAACTGGCAGCGCAGATTTACGACAATATTTGTACCTACGGCAACCAAACCGGTGTATATGCCAACGTGGTCTATGGTGGCGTGAAAATTAATCCGCAAATGAAGAGCCTACGTGGCGGCACGCATATTCTGGTAGCTACACCTGGCCGACTGCTGGATCTGTATCGTCAAAATGCCATACATTTTGACGACATTAAAACACTGGTACTTGATGAAGCCGACCGCATGCTGGATATGGGTTTCTTGCGAGACATACGTGAAATCCTTCGTTTGATGCCAAAAGAACGCCAAAACTTGCTGTTCTCAGCGACTTTCTCAGGCGACATCCGCACATTGGCAAAAAGCCTGTTGAATGCACCCATCGAAATCGATATTGCGCCTCGCAACACCACGGCAGAAACCGTTGAACAGTGGATTTACCCGGTGGATAAACGCCGCAAAGCGGCCCTGCTTACACATCTGATTAAAACCGAAAATTGGCATCAGGCAATCGTATTTTGCCGCACTAAACATGGCGCCAATAAACTGGCAACCTTGCTCAACAAGGCCAACATTACTGCCGCAGCGATTCACGGGAATAAATCTCAGGCCCAACGTATTCGTGCACTGAAAGAATTCAAACAAGGCAAAATCCAAATCCTGGTCGCCACCGATATTGCGGCTCGTGGTATTGATATTCCGTTACTGCCCCACGTTGCAAACTTCGATTTACCGCATGTCTCTGAAGACTACGTGCATCGCATTGGTCGTACCGGCCGCGCCGAAGCCAACGGCCAAGCCGTTTCACTCGTATGCGCCGATGAACACGAGCAACTGACCGGCATTGAACGCTTGCTGCAACGCCACCTCGAACGTCGCATTGTAAAAGGCTTTGAGCCCGAAGAACCGCTGGCCAATTCGATTGATAAAAGCCGATTGAAACCGCATAAGCCGAAAAAGCCGAAATCTTCCAAATCACACGGCGGACAAGATTCAAACCGCAGTGGTGGCAAGCGTCACAATGATCGCAGAAGCGCGGGCAGTCAAAAATCGGCGAGCCAAAAAGCAGGGAGCCAAAAATCGGGCGGACAGAAATCCGGCAACCAAAGCTCAGGCAATCGCAAACCTGCCAACAGCTCGTCTTCACCATCGGCGAATGGCAATACCGCAGCACCTAAGTCTGGCGCGCAAAACCCTTGGAATAAATCCTAAGCTACTAGGCTTTTCAACGCCCTCTTCTAAAAAGCAAGCCACCACTGAGCCGAGAAACGACCCGAATGTCGTCGCTTAGTGGTAGCTTCCGCTATCATGCGATGCCAGAACCGCATTGATTTCCATCAATACAACCTTTCAAAAAGCTACATATAAGTGGTATCGTTAGACACAATTATAATAACAAGATCACGCTGTCTATCGTCGAAAGAAACCATCAAATACTCTTGAAAAGCCACTCAGCCTTTTCAATCGTAATCCTCGGCCCAGACAATCAGTGTATCGTGACTTTATCGTTGTAAAGGATTCAACATGGTGTCGATCAAAGAAGCTGCGCAATCCATCGTCGGCAGTGAACAACAATTTACCATTCAGCAGCGGATTTTTAACGCCATTGTTATGTACTCGGCGGTTCTGTTGTTGTTTGCCGGCGTGTATTACGCATCACTGTCGATGTTCGTTATTACTGGCTTTATCTTTTTAACCTGCGGCGTGTATTGCGTCATCTATTGGCTAACACGTTTTGCGGATCAACTGCAGCTCGCAGTTGCTATCTATGCGATAGCATTCGTTGTGTTAATGAACGGTATGTGGATCGTTAACAACGGTGTCTCAGGAACAACCCCGTTTTTCTCGATCCTGGTGATCGTCATGATCAGCTTCACGGCAACAAAACCCGGTTGGTACGTTGCGGGAATGGTCGTCAACCTAATCACCATCAGTACCTTTGAAAACGACCTGCAAGCACTCATTAATATTTCAGTGCCCGATGAAAAAATCGGTGCGGTAGGCTCACTGATCGCAGTTATCATATTTTTGGGGATTATGTGTTCAATCTACCGGAAATCGATGAACCAACGCCTTGACGGCACGTTGGTGAGCATTGTTGATGAAGTCGAAAGTGGCAGTGCATCGGTAAACAGCACCTCAGAGAATTTAAGCCGCTCGGGCGAACGCCTTTTAGGTGCTGCCCTGCAGCAATCTGCGGCCCTTGAACAACTCAGTACGACAACCGAAGAACTCAGCGCAACGGCAGAACAAAACAGTCGTTTATCGCGATCTGCCATGGATGCCGTAACCCAAAGCAACGCTCAATTGCAAAGCAATCACACGCACATTGAACAGCTAGTGGATTCTATCGAAGCCATACGGAAATCCAGTCATGATATTCGTACGATCAACAATCTGATCAGCGATATTGCCTATCAAACCAACATATTATCGTTAAATGCGATGATCGAAGCCTCGCGGATTGAATCAGAGAACAGCGGTTTTAAAGTCGTCGCACTCGAAGTTAAAAACCTCGCTGAACGATCGACTGATGCAGCAAAAAACATCGAAGCTCTGCTTAATGGCAATAACGATTCCGTCGAACAAAGCGTCAAGCTGGCCGAAACCATGCAACAACAGTTTGTTGAAATGGCCGACGGCATCAATCCGTTGATGGCGACCATTCAGAACGTTCATGATGCAAGCCGCGAGCAAAACGAAGCCATCGCCCAAATCACCACCGGGTTGTTTGAAATCAACCACGGTGTTGACGAAAACCGCGCATTAGCGCAAGTCTCCTCGGAAGACGCCGAGGCATTAAAAGTCAAAGCCAACTCTCTCGATCACGTCGTTAAAAGTATGAAGAACACACTGGCCGAATATGCCTAAGCCTTGCACACAAACAACACCACCATGATGAGTCAAGCGTGCCGATAGGCAATTAACACCGCACAGGCCAGCAAAAACTGATCTTTTAACACAAAAACGCCGGTGCGATTAAGCAACGGAAAACTGGTATTGGCATCCCAGCCGGGAACCGAAAACATAAAGGTTAAGGTTCCCACTGCCGTTGCCGCGATGCCTAACACACCCAGCCGCCCGAGTGTTTTGTTCCAAGGCATCTGCAATAACAGCAATAGGAAGATCCACTCAACCGTACCAATGAAGTTGGATGCACCCTGCACTGACCACACGTGATACGTCCAGCTGAATAAAAAATTCGACTGCATCAGACGCACGATACCTTCTGCTTCGTAGGTGAAAAACTTAAGAAACCCGATCCACCCCATAACGATGATAATACCGCCCCACGCTAGCCTGGTAATCACCCGTTTTTGCGGCTCCAGCGATTCGAAACCATTAAGGCGCTGATAATGATGCGCTGCGATGTAAGCAACCACAGCAAACATCGATAGGTATTTAACAATATTCTGGCCTGACCCTAGAAACGGAAACCCGCCTAGATCATCAACCCATACCGGGTTGGTAAACAGATAGGTAAAATTGGCAGCAAAGATCAACATCGCCACAACCGCACCCAATAAGCCGGCTTTGCGGGAACGGCAACCGACCAAAATCAACACACCGGCAGCCACTTCAATAGCCAGCATCAGCCATGCCGTCGCCGCGGTCCCAAGGCTATGATAAAACCCTACAAAAAGCGGGCTCTGCCCCACCCACATTTGCGTTTGTGCAATTTCAGAGGTGGTTAGCTTCAATAACCCGAGCCAGATGAGATATAGCGCCGAAATCAGCGAAAAGTAGTTCACCATCGCGTCTTCACGGGGCTTCCAGGTGCGCAACAGGTTGAGTAGATTATTCATTGAGGTGTCTCGCAGAGTCTGTGTCAAATTGATTGAATCATTGAGTGAGTTCAACAGCTGCGCTTTGTTCCGCGCTTTCTTCAGTATAGGCACGGGCGTTAATAAGATGTTATGCCGCCGTGAGAACCGCGGCTTGCCTAAACAATCAACACGAACAAACACGCGACGAACTCGGGATGTGCTAGAATGCCGCTTTACCCAAAAATGGCCCTGTCGTGTCTTCTAAATTTTCTTCTCTGTCTTTGCTCCCTGCTTTGTTAAGCAACCTGAATTCGCTTAACTACCTGTCCATGACACCGATACAGGAGCAAAGCCTACCGGCCATTCTTAAAGGTGGCGACTTGATCGCCCAGGCGAAAACAGGTTCCGGAAAAACCGCGGCGTTTGCCCTTGGTGTGCTGCAGCAACTTAACAACAAGCGATTTCGCCCCCAAGCATTGGTACTTTGCCCCACGCGAGAATTGGCCGATCAGGTCGCCAAAGAATTCCGCTCGTTGGCACGCCAAATCGAAAACGTCAAAGTGCTCACGCTTTGTGGCGGCCAGCCTTTCGGCCCACAAGTTGGCTCTCTAGAGCACGGCGCACATATTGTGGTTGGCACACCCGGTCGCGTCGAAGCTCACTTGCGCAAAGGCAACTTGAAGACGCAAGATATCGCTACCTTGGTGTTTGATGAAGCCGACCGCATGCTGGATATGGGCTTTCAAGAATCCATCGATACCATCATGGGTTACTTGCCCGAAAAACGTCAAAACTTGTTATTTAGTGCGACCTTCCCTCCGGAAATCGATGCTATTACCCGACGCGTATTGCATAACCCGACCCATATTCGACTCAAAAGCGACCATTCCGCCAGTACCATAGATCAACGTTTTTATTCGGTGGATTCGCCACAATCACGACTCGATGCCACCCTAACACTGCTTTATGCCCATCAAGCCGCCTCTGCAATTATCTTTTGTGCCACCAAAAAAGAATCCCAAGCATTGGCCGATGATCTTGCCGACAGCGGCTTCTCGGCATTGGCCATACACGGCGACCTCGATCAGCGCCAGCGTGAACAAGCACTGACTCAGTTTGCCAATAAAAGCCTCAGCGTGTTGGTTGCGACCGATGTCGCAGCACGTGGCCTCGATATCGACGACCTCGACTTGGTAATTAACTTCCATATGTCACGAGACCCCGAAGTTCATGTGCACCGTATTGGCCGCACCGGCCGTCAAGGCGCAACCGGCGTTGCTTGCACCCTCGTTAGCCCGAAAGACGATGAAAAATGTCGCAGGCTTGAAGATTTATTGCCCGAGCCAATCTCACTGGCTGCATTACCTCATGTGCCTGATGACAAATGCCTACCCGTGAGAGCCGCAATGCAAACCTTGCAGATCGATGGTGGTAAAAAACAGAAAGTACGACCCGGCGATGTGCTGGGTGCGCTAACAGCGGGCGGAAAGATTCAGGGCAAGCAGGTCGGCAAGATCCACGTAATGGATTTTTGCACCTATGTTGCGGTCGAGTCTGATTTGATCAGAACCGCAATGAATGTCCTCAATAGCGGCAAAATCAAAGGCCGAAATTTCAAGGCTCGCGGGGTTCGATAACAGCCTAATCGCGTTGATTTCCAACACGGCGCTTGCAGCCGCCGATACCTAACATATCTTGACGGTATCGGCAGACAAGTAAAGCCACTAGCCTACGCGAAGAAGGTTGTAGAGATACAACTTAATATATTCGTGATGCAAACCCTTCGCCTAGACTAACAAGATGCCTATAGTGACATAGCGCTTTAATAGTACAATCTCGATATATACTCCACATCTACGATACACTGCTTAATCATGAAAATCTTACATCTTGATGACCATAATTTATTTACAGAGGGTTTGTCCTCTGTATTACTAACACATGGTATCTATATCACCAGTGCTTCTGATACTAAGGCGGCGATCGAATTACTGGAAACAACACAAGACTTTGATTTAATCATCGCCGACTTATCTTTACCGGGCCTTGATGGTTTTGCTTTTATTCAAAGCGTCGAGCAACGCGAACTATTATTGCCCATTGTGGTGTTATCTGCGACTGAGGATTTATGGCTTATAAAAAAATCCCTAGCCGCAGGAGCCGTAGGATTTATTCCTAAAACGTATAAAACGTTAGAGATTGTTGCTGCGATTAATTTGATCATCGCAGGTGAAGTTTATCTACCAGAAAAAATACGGATATCACTATCTCAACTACCCGATAAAGAACCTCAAGACTCCATCATAAAAAAACTGAGTGCTTATCAACTCACCCCCCGCCAACTCGATGTTCTCCGATTAATGCACGAAGGATATTCCAATGAAGAAATTGCGACTATCCTACACGTGAGTAAAAATACGATAAAAACGCACATTAAAATTCTATTTTCTGCCTTTTCTGTCAACAACCGCATGGAATGTGTACGCTTTGCAGAAAATATCAATCTAATTTAGCTTCAACAGATACAAACGTAGATTCAACTAACAATTGAGACACTTTGTTAAGTAGCCATTCGTGATAATGATTATTTCATCATCTGGGCTGCGGTTTTGAATCCCAGTGTTTTCTTGATCGGCTGCTGATTCACTCAACAGCCATATCCACATCTGAATTATTAAGGGGTTAGTCGTTGTGCCATCAGAAGACAAAGGTACTTCACAGGTAGAGTTTGAAGAGCATAGACTTGATACCTTTATGAAGGAATCTCTCCCCCACTATTTAGGTGCAATTTTTGTCGCCGCTCCTTTTTACGCATTTATTCTTCATAAATCCGCCATTGAGAATGCCTACTCTATTTGGTTTTCTTTTGATATTATTTTTCTAATAATAACTCTTTGCGTTTACTATGTTTACTTTAAAAAACGTAAATCCCTTACACTTTCAATTGCAGCGCTTCCGATTGTGTACTTTTCGTTTTTCACCTCCATAGCTCCTTGGATTTTTCTAAAAACAGATCAAAGCATCTACTATTTTACACTTTTAGTTATGCAGATGGCCCTGATTGCCAACTCTGCTTACGTATTTTCCTATTATATAAAATTAATTGCATTGCTACTGGGCCTTCCAATGACCTCGCTATTGTTTAAAATTTCCTATAGCGACATAGAAGATGGATTAATGTTACAGATAGGTATTTTGATGAACGGCCTCTCCGCATTTGCTTTTTACAACCATGTTAGCAAACAACTTCTGGATACAATTTCATTAAAACTGGAAAATATTCAATCACGAATTGAAGCTGAGCAAGCTAATCAATCTAAAACCAAATTCTTAGCTGCTGCTAGTCACGATATCC
Organism: BD1-7 clade bacterium; assembly: GCA_902705835.1. Classification (NCBI taxonomy): domain Bacteria; kingdom Pseudomonadati; phylum Pseudomonadota; class Gammaproteobacteria; order Cellvibrionales; family Spongiibacteraceae; species BD1-7 clade bacterium. The sequence goes on along the minus strand of CACSIN010000010.1, from coordinate 9,943 downwards.
GCCAACCAGTTCAAGCGGTGATATTCTTTTTAGAGACGCTAAAAAATCGTAATCGAGAACCTGAAGATGATGTTATTTTTCAGCGCTTACAGTCCAGTGCTGATAACATTTCTACGTTACTCAATGACTTACTCGATATTTCCAAGTTGGATGCTGATTCAGTTTATAGCAAAAATGAACATTTCAGCTTAGTTGAGCTATGTGAGAGATTATTCAATGAAATCCATCCGCTTGCCAAAAAGAAATCACTGAGCATCGAAAAAAATATCAATGAATCGCATGTGTATGCTGATGAGATTTTGTTAGAACGGGTACTTAAAAACCTATTGTCCAATGCTGTTCGATATACCGATGAAGGAACGATCAGTATTTATGCAAAAAAGCAGTCGAATAAGGTATTGATACAAGTAAAAGATACAGGCATTGGGATTCCTGAAAATGAGCAACAATCAATATTTGAGGAGTTTCATCAGCTTCATAACCCAGAACGAGACAGCAATAACGGATTGGGCTTAGGCTTAGCTATCGTTAAACGCTTATGCGATTTTCAACAATGGTCGTTATCATTGTCATCAGATTCATCAGGTAGCTGCTTCTCTATTGAGGTGCCTTTGGGATATCAAGATCAAGTCGTTAAAAAAAATCAACCTGACTCGACCGGAAAACTGGAGTCTATTCGAGCACTGATCATTGACGATGACGAGGCCATTTGCCATAGCTTGGTGGCCTTATTTGAAAACTGGGGGAGTGAGGTTAGAGCTTTTGATTCTGCTAAAGCAGCAGAAGATTTTTTGTTAGCTCATATGGAGTGGCGACCAAACGTATTGATATCAGACTACCGCCTTAGAGAACACAAAACAGGCGCAGACGCGGCTCAACAAATACATAAGGTTTTAGATGAAAAAATCCCAGTACTCATCATTACCGGCGATACAGACCCTGCAAGGATAAAAGAAGCAAAAGCGTCTGGCTTTACTGTTATCCATAAACCGATTAAACCCGTGGCAATACGTACATTTATACGACAGCGCTGCAAGCACCTAACCCATTGACGGCATCATAATTTGTGAGAGTGACGGCCCTGTATCAAGGATGAGATATGGCATGGATAACAGTGGTGACGGTAGTTATTACTATACCTAATTCTATTTCTTCTTCTTGGGGTAATAGTTGGCAGCCTTATTCCCGATAATAAACGGAATTTTTAATTGGCTAAAGCTACGCTAGGTACGTTTTCTACTGGGTAAATTATTTTTCAATATCCATCACCACCATTATTAATCTGTACCTTTACATTCAATTCAATGAAAGAATACTCACGATTAAGTGGGTATCCCTTCGATGAAAGTAACAAGCAATGACTAATACGACCAAACCATGCTATTAAATGTTGAGAGCTCTAATTGCACTAAAGCGCCGTGAGTTAACACCCCGTAGACGATGTCTGGATTTTCAGGGTCTATCATCATGCCCCCCATATTAATACTGTTGCCATTACCCAGCGAGCCATTCATATTGACACTTCTACGAACACCATAAGCTGATTTAAAAATAGGATCATCCATATCTTTTACATCGGATTTAATAGGCTCTCGTGTGCCAACGCCTAACTCAACAATGGCATGAGCACCTGCATTATTTCCAGTCGCCATAACAAAACCACGTCCATCTTTTTCCATATAAACCATTCTTGTGTAGCCGATGCCGCTGTAGGTTCCATTCTCAAAAGTCTCCAATGAGCGAAAGCCATCTTCAAGAGCGAATGAATACATATCACCTTTTGAGACACCCAGAATCATGGGCCCATTCTCGGGATCGTCATGGTAGAGCATGCCTTTTACAGGGAACTGAATGAATTTACCCTCGCCAATCTTTGTATATGCAGGCGCCTTTTTTTGCTTGCCGCCAGGGTTATGGCCTTTGGCATTGCCCCACACAGAGATAGGTGTGCAGGNTTTAGCATCAGCGCTGATTCTCAGAATGCCTTCACCGGCACGCACATCATGCATGGAGAGGTAAAATTCATCTTTGGGCCCAATAGCAAACGCCAATGCCATTACGTCTACACTGTTCTGCTTCGGATACTTGCCATCAGGCCGATAACATTGCCCATATTCTTCATCGGCATTTGGCGAAAACTTTTTATTTTTCGCCTTCCAAACCAATGAACGAGCGCCAGTATCAGGGTCGATTTTGATAATTTCTGCACGCTTACTGCTAGACTCACCCGTACCACCTGCCAACAAGTAAATCATGCCATCACTGCCCCACTTCATTATGGATGGACCAGTAAGGGGCTGTTTAGCGTGGTTTTTTTTGATTCCATCAGACAAATAACCTGAACCAAACTCTTTCATTCCGCGACGCTTATCAGGATAAAGCCCGGACACTACACGTCTATCTTTTGTGTCTATATTCCACGCAACAATCGTTCCGGTACTTTGATAATTTGGATTGGTCCACCGGATTACTGAGAAAAACTCACGGGTTTCTGGACGAAAAATTCCGCCGGTCCATCGTGTATTACCTTTCTGTTTAGTCCAAGCATCAAATTTTGGCCCCTTACCATATTTTACAGGCCATCGAGTCTTCATTTGTTTGTTCGGGTTCGCGCAGTTAACAATGCCTTCTTCAGGATCGGTGTTCTTATCATTGGGATTTAGATACTTATGGCCTGTTCCCGTCACGCGACAACGACAATCGACTTCGAGATTTGTCTGAAAGAGTACGTGCTCCATATAAGGGCCACAACCGTAGTTGTAATAAGGGCTTTTGACGTTAGTCGTTGACCGAATGCATTGCGCCTTACCATTATCTAACCTTGCGTCTTGTCTACAACTTGAACCAAACTCACATTGCTCAATAGGTGTTGTAGGATCTGACTTAAGCGCAACAAAGCTGTTGTTATAGAGTGTAGTACCCCCTAAAGGCCCAGGGTAAACACAGCGTGTAGGCTCTGATTGTAGCGCTGTTTTGGCATTTACATTGTTAGCCACAAGAGCGATAAGGAAAACAAAAAAAACATTCGAAATACTTTTTTGGAATTTTACTATTTCTAATCTATCCATTCTGACTCTCTTTGTATATTAATCTAATGTAATCTAAGTATATGTGGGAATAGCTACAAATATTTCAGCAGGATATTGACACTATTTATTTATAATTTAGCGACGATTTAAAATGAATAAACGGAGTAATTCTTGGTCTGCGATATATAGGTATTTCTATCTAACTGTACTTATGTGTTCATCCTTGATTATTTTTTTGGATCTCTACGCGCGAGTAAACTTGTAGGTGCGAGCCATCAATCGCAGAGAGCATGGGTGCATAACGTTTATACTCTACCGAAAAAAGCACGCAGCGACTGTGCCCCGAGGCTTACTCAGCCTGAATGAAAACCGCGCCTGAATAAGTTAATCAGCCTTATTCATGTTTTAGATGCATAGGGCGGCGAAAATATTGCAAGAATAAAAGTAGAGCAATAAACACTAAGGGTATTTTCCCTTTCGTAGGAGGTGGTGAAGGATTTTTTGTAGGCGATGCTGTAGTTATATTCGTTAGTGTATATTCCTCGTTGATTCTATTAAAACCAAGCATCAGCGAATCACTGTCAGCTATCTCTACATTAAAGCAAAGTGCATGATGACAGTTCACCTTTGTCACTGAGGCATCATCAAATACAGATGATGTTGATGACTGCAATAAAAAAACACGCACGTCTTCGTGAACGGGATGATCAGGTGTAAATCGGGCAAGCCTTCTCATTTCTTTCTGCCCTACGCGGTTAATGAGATAAAGGCCATTCCCTTCGACAAATCGATTGAAAAATGCGTTATTTTTCATGAAATCCGGAGCACCTAAAACAAAGCTTCCTGGATGCATAGAAGCAGGAACTATACGACCAAACGATTCAACAAGATTGTTTTTTTGTAACGTATTGCATTGTGGGGTGAGCAGTAATGCCCCCTGATTATCAATCGCTTGCATGACATCTTGTGATTTTTCTGAGCATTTTTTTGTGGGTGCATCTTTATGTGAATACCAAAATTCTTGGATGTAATCTTGTTTTCCTGGCTTTGCCTCAAAAGCATCAATAACAACGAAATTACCGTCCTTAAAAGGAATCAAATAGCGGTGAAAATAATGTAAATTGCCATCATTAAGAGACTTTCCGTAGACTTCGCTTGCGTTCATGTGAACAACGTCATGCCCATCAATGTCAGTAACGTCGACTTCGCCTGCTTGCCCTATAAATTGACTGGTGTGTGTATTCTCGGGCTGCACCGCATTTGCATCCTGTGCATTGGGGAGTATTAGGGTGTTCGCACCTATCGGTAGGTAATCCATGTAATTACTAATGACTAAATCGGCAACGCCTTGTCGGTAAAATATTGTCGCCAGAGAATAACTGCCCGTAGCAGAAAAACGTGCCCATTTTTGAGTGCCATTCGCACCACCAACGCTTTCTATTTGATGCAGCGCTAGTGCACTGGGCACATTAATTTGAGGGGTTGTAGTCACAACGCTGGTGGGTTCCAACGATTCACCGTGCGTGTCGCCATACCACTGAATACTTGTATTGCCTTGCGCATCAAGTATGTTAATTTCATCCAATCCGAATTCACCATTAGTCACAAACCCCGTTGTTTTTAGTCGAATAGACTCGAGGCCATCGCCTTTTCCCTGCCACCCATTCGGTAAAATAGAGAAGTCCGACATGGGGATGGACACTTTGGTCCATGTCTGGGCATGCATTGTCGAGATATAGTTTGATAACGGCAGCTCAACGCTGACACCCTTTAACTTAAGGCTAATAAATAATCGATCTATCTTTAGCTGCCCGCTAATATGCTTAAGATAAAACTCCAGGGTGTGATCATCTGATGCGATGAAATGTCCTTTCGAACCGCGCACCTTAAAAAAGTCATAAGTCTTCGAAATTTCACCATAGCCCCAATCTGAAAGCAGTCGATTACCAAAGGCACTCCAAATTAACGCGCCAAAATCGACCTCTCTATGTGCAATGGTGTTGCTTACCCCGTTGCCCGCCAAAAATGTTTGATCGGCTTGTTGGTTACGGATGTTAACTGGGCTTACCAGAGCTCCTGTCGAGGTTGAGCCGGGTAAAAACTGCCTCAATGTAGACATTTTATACGTTGGGAAAAGCGTGGTTTTCAAATTATCTTGTGCCTGATGACAGGCGTAAGTGAGCGTGTAAAAATCACGTGCGTAATGCGAAGAGGCTCTCCAAGGGTCATAAAAAGTGTGCAAATAATAACTGGTTGAAAAATAGCGCTGCAACTTGCAAGGGTCGGCAACGACTGCCCCCGGTGCTTTTAACCCGACCATTTCTTCCCAATAGAGTAAATCGACAAAATAGAAATTTGCGTAGCCATTTTTCGCCCAAGCATCGCCAAAATCAATAAACTTTCCGTCGGACGCTATATTTTCAAGCATCCAGTCAGTTGTTTTATCAGCCATCAGGCCCCATTTGATGGCATGGTTTGGCTCACCAAAGCTGGCCATCAGCAGATTATTAATTTCAGTCGCACCATTGAGAGAAACATCCAAATAGCTAGGCCCCTCTCTATAAGCACCATCATTTAGAATAAAGTCTCGATGAAGCCAAGAAGATTCAAGCACAATGTGTAAAACATCTTTTGCTTTTTGTGTATACGGTGCTTCATTCCAAAAGGTAATTGCCCAAAATAACGCCGCTGCGTTCAAAATGGGGTTCCAGTTATTACCGTTATGTAAGGCCCATCGCCCTAATGTGCCACTCGCGGACGTTGGCAAATGATAAGTTGCAATATAGCTGTCTATTTCATTTTCTAATTCATCCTGTATAAATTGTCGATCGCTACTACTGATCAGCGGGCTGTTCCAAAAAGTATCGAGAATAAGTGTCCACAACTTAAATGCCGGATATGACCCAAGGTCAAAAAATTGCCCTTTATAGCCTCTGTGCCACGATTCGATATACCCTGAACTATTTCTTGGTGAATTCTTAATGCGACTAAATTCATAGTTAAGAAAACTCACAGAGAGTTGATTGATTTCTTGCTGGCTATACACACAGCTTGAACTAATCGTGTGGCAATGATTCATTCGTCGAATGAGGTGTATGATTTTCAGTGCATCGTTAATATTCCAATGACTTATCGTGTTGTTCATGTAATTTTTTGCAATGGCATGATCATTGAGCGACGAAGGAACGGCATGACGCGTTCCTGATTTGCAAACTTCACCCCCCAAGCTTTGGCGATCCCACGCACTTTTTATATTTTTTATCGTACCCTGCCCGCTGACTCCTTGCCAGTTACAGAAAGGGTCCATAGATTCGTACTGTACTATGGTTTGATACCACTGTGGATTTGAACCATAAAGCCTAGGATGTGTGCTAGGTGGCTGTATCGGTGAATTTTTAACTCGATCAATCAATATTTGTTTTTGGCTAGATCTAACAAAGTCGTCGTAAAAATGTTGATTATTATTAGGCGTACCTGCCACTGTTTTTTGGCATAAAAAAAGCGCTGAAAAAATCACGAGCATGCATATGCGTTTCATTCTTTAATCTATTCCATCCTTTTTTGATTTTTTATTATTGACTGAAGTCAGATAGTAAGTGCAACGCTACAAATCTGGTAAGCGTAGGCTAAATGAGAATAACAATGGATTGTTGCGCCAATGCCTTCCTAAAGGGACGGATTCTCGTTCATTGAACCAATCAGATGCGGGTATGGCGGCTGAGCGAATCAACAACCGGCCACGAAAAACATTGAGACTTAGAACGATAACTCACACGATGCAGCTGCTTAGCAACAAAAATTGCCGTTCATCTTAGTGGAATCGACCGCTCACAGTAATCACCCTGCAGGGTGATTACTGTCTTGCATTCGGCACCTATCATTGGCTCCGTTAAATTTTGGAGCCTAATATGACATTATCACCGTTTAAAAAATCATTACTGGGGGCGGCTTTATCAACAGCCTCACTATCTTCAATAGCCACAACACTCACACCGTTAGACTTAGACACGAGTTTTGATGGTGATGGCATGCTCACAGCCAATTACAGTGTAGGCAGCACTTATCACACTTATTTCCGGGACGTTGAAATAACCCCGAATGATAAAATTCTTGCGCTCGGTCATACCGGAAACACGGGTACTACTTATAGATTATTACTGGTCAAATATAATTTAGACGGCAGCCTTGATACCAGTTTTGGCACCGGCGGCAAGGTCAACTTAGCCGTTGAGAGCAACACCCGTGGCGAAGCCTTAGCGATCCAGCCTGACGGTAAACTTATTATTGCAGGGCACTCAAGAGCAAGCACAAGCGATCCATGGAGCGTATTTGTTAAACGCCTTAACGTTGACGGCAGTATCGACCCTAGCTTTACCGCGTACAACTTCACTTCAACAGCAACAGTTAATACAACAGCAAGTGGAAACGGTGTTAGGGTAAAAGGCATCGCGCTCACGGCCAATGGCAAAATACTGGTGAGTATGACTGAGCACCATGCAACTTCAGGAAACATTCAATCCAAACTGGATAGAGCGCGCTTAGTTCAATTGAATTTAAACGGTAGTGTCGATACTGCGTTTGGCACAAACGGGCTCGCGACTAGGTCTCACCACGCAATCTCTTATGAAACAGGCAAGCTTGCCTTAAGCCCAGCAGGGGATATTTTTCTTCCTGGTAAGCGGCTAGACGCTCCAGTCAATTTTCGGTCAGAAACAATGACCATGATCAAGTACGACAGTACGGGCAACTTAGATCACTTCGATGGCAACCTGACTGGCTGGAAGAGAAGAGCGGCGCAATCGCTGCAGGGGTCAATCCCTAAAGCAATCGAACAACTGAACAGCGCTTTGGTGCTGCCCGACGGCAATGTTATTAGCGTCGGTTGTATTGCTGATTATGGCAACAGCGCTAATCACAATACCGCACGCATCCAAAGACAAGATGCCGATGGTTATGGCCTGGTTGCCGTGAATAGCCCGATAGGCAAGCAACACTCAGACCATACCCTCAATTACAATAATGCCCACCCAGGCGTTAGGAATGAACACTGCTTTAACGATGTCACTTATCACCCAAGTGTGGGCATCATCGCGGTAGGTGGTATAACTAATGGCTCATCGTCTGCTATTACCACCCCAACTTGGCCGAGTTTAGCGACCAGCCGTTATACCTTTACGCCGGCAGCAGGTGGTAATGCCTCCACTCTTATCGCCCAACAACACACCCGCCGAGGCGCCGTCAACCAAGGCCGCTTCAATGCTGTTGCCGTGACTCACGGTGGTAAAATTGTCTCTGTGGGTTACATGCTTAACGGAGCTGCCCACGAAGCCGTTGTGCATGTGACACAAGGCGCTCCTTTGCCAGCCGNGGCTGCCACCGATAGCATTGGCACATTAAGCTTTGCCGATGCAACGGACGTTGCAGTTTCGACGGCGCAGTCAGCCTTTGCCGATAACAACATTAGCACCACCTCAACCACAGGATTTACCGCACAGGTTTATGGCGGTACTGCCGAAGTAAACAACCTAGCCGTGAGCAATCCTCTTTCCTTGGTCGATGGCGATAGCATCACGTTGGAGCACGTTTCTGCTTCCACTGACAGCACCAAAACAACCACCGCAATTGTGGTCAATAACGGCACGGGGTTTCATCGTAACAACCAAACGTGGGCTGTAGGTGATACCTTCGCAGAGTTCAACTCAACCACCACCGAGCAACCTGACGCCACCCCCGACGCATTTGTCATTTCCCCTCGTATTAACACTCAAATCAACAGCGTCAGCACGAGCTCAACAACGATTACCGGTATCACGGTTGCAACGCCTATCAGTATTAGCAATGGTGAATACCGTGTTAATGGCGGCGCTTTCACCTCTACCGCAGGCATGGTTGAAAATAACGATACTGTTACAGTTCGCCATACCAACTCGGGACTTCCCGCGACAGTGGTAACAAGCACCTTAACGGTTGGTGGAGTGAGTGCTGATTTCTCATCAACCACAGAGAATGCCGACACCTACCCTAACTCTTTTACCTTGCAACTTAGTGGTCAAGCCACTTCCGTACCGTTAGGGCAGGTGCAAACCTCTGAGACGGTGACCATTACGGGTATTAATACTGCATCGCCTGTGACTATCACTGATGGTGAATACAGTATTAATGGCGGCGCTTATACCAGTGCCCCAGGTTCTGTGAACCCGACAGACACAATCACGGTTCGCCATACGAGTTCGGATACGGGTTCAACCACAGTAACCAGCACNTTAGANGTNGGTGGCCNAAGNGCGACGTTTGCATCCACTACAGACGTGGCTGATACNACNCCAGATGCATTTACGATACAGCCTGGAAGCTCTCTGCCACAAGAACGACTGAAAAAAGTGTACACAACCACAGTGATAGTTGCGGGCATTAATGCGCCTACTCCAATTAGCATTGCCGGTGGAGAATATCAGATTAATGGCAGTGGTGGTTACGTGGCTACACCCGGCACCGTAGATAATGGTGACAGGATTATAGCAAGGCATACCACCTCAGATTTATTTGACACACAAGTGACCACTACGCTAACGATTGGCGGCGTGTCGGGCAGTTTCTCAAGCACAACAGTGGAAGACAATACGGATACCACGCCCGATGCATTTGACATACAACCTTCGCTGGTTCCACCACAACCTGGGCAAATAGTTTACTCAACCGTCATTACGGTTTCCGGTATTACGGGTGCAGCGCCGATTAGCATTACCAATGGTATTTACCAAATAAATAACGGCGGTTATGTTCTCAGCAATGGCACAGTGAACAATGGTGATACGGTAAGAGTAAGACACACCGCATCAAATAGTTTTGCGACAACGGTAACCAGTACGCTAACAATTGGTGGTGTATCGAGCAGTTTATCAAGCACTACTGTG
>CACSIN010000009.1:0-82500 GCA_902705835.1 BD1-7 clade bacterium | reverse complement strand
AACCTGGGGCTGGATCACCTCCTTAAACGATTCAAACGATACAGCAATGTGTCCACACGTATTACTTGATCAATAGTCGGAAATTGATGAGCCCACCGTTGGGACGGTCAGCGTCAGTTGAATGATAGGCCGCACATCTTCTAGGCCTGTAGCTCAGCTGGTTAGAGCGCACCCCTGATAAGGGTGAGGTCGGCAGTTCAAGTCTGCCCAGGCCTACCAATTTTGCCCTGTGCTTCGTTGAGTCATTGCTCACGTGTTGTTAACACGCTTCGCAATCCCTCACCTTGCCCATGTCAAAATATGTAAGATCCCAAATGAAGAAATTCAAAGACGGTACACCAGACATGGGGCTATAGCTCAGCTGGGAGAGCGCCTGCCTTGCACGCAGGAGGTCAGCAGTTCGATCCTGCTTAGCTCCACCATTCATCAATTTAAGATTAAGACCATATCAAAACACATTTCCTGTGATTTAAGCGTTATTAGGAAAGTCTTTTGATCTGGTTTTAACAACCAGACGTTCTTTAACAAGGTAAATGAAAAAGCTGATAATAACATTGGGAGATGTCGTTAGTTTACTAACGCAACTTTTAATGATTATTCCAAATCCGTTTATTTCTCTTGTCTATCTTCGGATCGACAAAGGAATAAACAAAAAATATTGCATACATTGCATCTTAAGAAAAAAGTGTGAACTCAAGTGCACACAATGGCGAAAGGAACCCCATCATAAGTCGGATGGACGTTCCAAACTTTGTTTCTTGGCTGCTTAATATCACCGTAAGGTGACTACTTAAGTTTATGGTCAAGCGACTAAGCGCATACGGTGGATGCCTTGGCAATTGGAGGCGATGAAAGACGTTGGAGCCTGCGAAAAGCTCTGGGAAGGTGGCAACCAACCTATGATCCAGAGATGTCTGAATGGGGAAACCCACCTAGTGTAAGCTAGGTATCCTTTGACTGAATACATAGGTCATTGGAGGCGAACCCGGGGAACTGAAACATCTAAGTACCCGGAGGAAAAGAAATCAACCGAGATTCCCTTAGTAGCGGCGAGCGAAAGGGGATCAGCCGAGCTTTTAATTGATAGTGGAACGCTCTGGGAAGTGCGACCATAGTGGGTGATAGTCCCGTACACGAAATCAATTTTAAGACGTATTAAGTAGGTCGGCACACGTGATATGTTGACTGAAGATAGGGGGACCATCCTCTAAGGCTAAATACTCCCAATTGACCGATAGTGAACCAGTACCGTGAGGGAAAGGCGAAAAGAACCCCTGTGAGGGGAGTGAAATAGAACCTGAAACCGTATGCGTACAAGCAGTGGGAGCATACTTGTTATGTGACTGCGTACCTTTTGTATAATGGGTCAGCGACTTATTTTCAGTAGCAAGCTTAACCGTATAGGGGAGGCGTAGGGAAACCGAGTCTTAATAGGGCGTTTAGTTGCTGGGAATAGACCCGAAACCGGGCGATCTAGCCATGGGCAGGTTGAAGGTTGAGTAACATCAACTGGAGGACCGAACTCACGTATGTTGAAAAATGCGGAGATGACCTGTGGCTCGGAGTGAAAGGCTAATCAAGCCCGGAGATAGCTGGTTCTCCTCGAAATCTATTTAGGTAGAGCCTCGCATCTTACCCTCGGGGGTAGAGCACTGTTTCGGCTAGGGGGTCATCCCGACTTACCAACCCGATGCAAACTCCGAATACCGAGGAGTACAATTGCGGGAGACACACGGCGGGTGCTAACGTCCGTCGTGGAAAGGGAAACAACCCAGACCGCCAGCTAAGGTCCCAAAGTATAGTTAAGTGGGAAACGATGTGGGAAGGCTTAGACAGCTAGGAGGTTGGCTTAGAAGCAGCCACCCTTTAAAGAAAGCGTAATAGCTCACTAGTCGAGTCGGCCCGCGCGGAAGATTTAACGGGGCTAAACTATACACCGAAGCTGCGGATGCGTGTTTACACGCATGGTAGAGGAGCGTTCTGTAAGCCTGCGAAGGTGAACTGAGAAGTTTGCTGGAGGTATCAGAAGTGCGAATGCTGACATGAGTAACGATAAGGGGAGTGAAAAACTTCCCCGCCGGAAGACCAAGGTTTCCTGCGCAACGCTAATCGGCGCAGGGTTAGTCGGCCCCTAAGGTGAGGCAGAAATGCGTAATCGATGGGAAACAGGTTAATATTCCTGTACTTCTAATAATTGCGATGGGGGGACGGAGAAGGCTAGGCCAGCGCGGTGTTGGTTCGCGTTTAAGGTCGTAGGCTGGGGACTTAGGTAAATCCGGGTCCCTAAGGCTGAGAACTGATGACGAAGCGAATCTCTGATTCGTGAAGTGGTTGATGCCATGCTTCCAAGAAAATCCTCTAAGCTTCAGATTATTAGAAACCGTACCCCAAACCGACACAGGTGGTCAGGTAGAGAATACCAAGGCGCTTGAGAGAACTCGGGTGAAGGAACTAGGCAAAATGGTACCGTAACTTCGGGAGAAGGTACGCCGCTGATGGTGAAGGGCTTGCCCCGTAAGCTATTGGTGGTCGAAGTGACCAGGTGGCTGCAACTGTTTATTAAAAACATAGCACTCTGCAAACACGTAAGTGGACGTATAGGGTGTGACGCCTGCCCGGTGCCGGAAGGTTAATTGATGGGGTTAGCTTCGGCGAAGCTCTTGATCGAAGCCCCGGTAAACGGCGGCCGTAACTATAACGGTCCTAAGGTAGCGAAATTCCTTGTCGGGTAAGTTCCGACCTGCACGAATGGCGTAATGATGGCCACACTGTCTCCACCCGAGACTCAGTGAAATTGAAATCGCTGTTAAGATGCAGTGTACCCGCGGCTAGACGGAAAGACCCCGTGAACCTTTACTATAGCTTCACAGTGGACTTTGATATAACTTGTGTAGAATAGCTGGGAGGCTTTGAAACCGTATCGCTAGGTACGGTGGAGCCACCTTTGAAATACCAGCCTGGTTATCTTGAGGTTCTAACGCAGGTCCCTTATCGGGATCGCGGACATTGTGTGGTGGGTAGTTTGACTGGGGCGGTCTCCTCCCAAAGTGTAACGGAGGAGCACTAAGGTGCGCTAATCACGGTCGGACATCGTGAGGTTAGTGTAAAGGCATAAGCGCGCTTGACTGCGAGACTGACAAGTCGAGCAGGTACGAAAGTAGGTCTTAGTGATCCGGTGGTTCTGTATGGAAGGGCCATCGCTCAACGGATAAAAGGTACTCCGGGGATAACAGGCTGATTCCGCCCAAGAGTTCACATCGACGGCGGAGTTTGGCACCTCGATGTCGGCTCATCACATCCTGGGGCTGAAGCCGGTCCCAAGGGTATGGCTGTTCGCCATTTAAAGTGGTACGCGAGCTGGGTTTAGAACGTCGTGAGACAGTTCGGTCCCTATCTGCCGTGGGCGTTGGAGATTTGAGGAAAGCTGCTCCTAGTACGAGAGGACCGGAGTGGACGAACCTCTGGTGTTCGGGTTGTCATGCCAATGGCATTGCCCGGTAGCTACGTTCGGACGGGATAAACGCTGAAAGCATCTAAGCGTGAAGCCTCTTCCAAGATTAGATCTCCCTGGGAACTTGATTCCCCTAAAGAGCCGTTGAAGACTACGACGTTGATAGGCTGGGTGTGTAAGCGTTGTAAGGCGTTGAGCTAACCAGTACTAATTGCTCGTGAGGCTTGACCATAAACTTAAGTGGTTAACAATCAAGAAACGAAGAAACATTGTGTGAGATGGGCAAGCAATTGTTCAGAGCATAGAGTTCATACGATAAGTGACAATGTATGCAATCGGATGCCCAATTGATCGGGTACAGCGAATTCATTTACCGAGTTAATGGTTGGATCGAAGATCCTTCCAACAGTTTGCTTGGCGACCATAGAGTACTGGAACCACCTGATCCATACCGAACTCAGTAGTGAAACGGTACATCGCCGATGGTAGTGTGGGGTTTCCCCATGTGAGAGTAGGTCATCGCCAAGCTTTTATTCAAAACCCTGACCCTTGTGGTCAGGGTTTTCTTTTTTCAATTTTTTTGCTTTGTAATTGATAATACCTTCCAATTTAGGACTCTAAAGTCTGTCGTCACTGCTTCCCTATATCGGTGTATCGGCGGCGTCACGTACCTTTCAAAAAAAGAGAGTATTTTTTCTACAAAAATATCCCACTTTTATTCATTTTCTAGCATAATATGCGCCCTGAGAATTCGGGCTAATAATTGATACAGGAGAACTTGGTGGATCAAGCACAATTAGAGATAGAACTTGGCGCATGGAAAAACATTGCCATTGATAAGCAGGTATTAGTCAGCGATGTTATCGCTGTACTTGGCCTTGAAGATGATTGCACAAATGAACAGCTGAAATCAGCGTTAAAGGCAGTTATCAGCCAAGCTTCAGAAGCTGAATCGAAAGTGCAAGCTGCTAAACAAGACGTTGATTCATTGAAGAAGAAACTCGTAGAAAACGAAAAGACCATTGCTGGTGTTCGTGAGCTCGAGAAAGAAGCAGGCAGTGCTAAACAGATTGCTGAAGACGCAACTGCTGCGGCAAAAGACGCTGAAGAAAAAGCTGAGCATCGCATTCAGACTGCACGCGCAGCTAATGCTGACGAGCTGAAGAAGGCGACTCTGCAGGTTAAAGAGAAGCAAAAAGAATTACAGGCTGTTAACAAGGTACTTGCTGACACACCTGAAAATGTTGTTAAAAAGCTGAAGACGTTGAAGAAAGAAAAATTCGACGAGTCTACAGCGCGTAAATCTGCTGAAGCAGATGCACGTACTTTGCGTAAGCAAGTAAAAGAGCTTGAGCAAGAAGTGGACCGTAACAAGGAAACCCTTGAGAAGTCCGCAGAATTGGTAGAGCCAGTTCGTGATCTTAAGAAACTGTGTAACGCACAGAAAGATCAGTTAGGTGAATTGGTTGAAGATGCTTCAACACTGGATGAAATCCCAGACGTTGATGACGCTCTGCTCGAAGCACTTGAGCAATTTGCGGCGACTGAAGAAGCTTAATAGTTTCCTCTGAATTATTTTAAAGGCCCGGCTATTCAGTCGGGCTTTTTTTTGTCCAAATAAAACTTAACTGTCCCTTTGATATCCAAATTCAATGCCATCTTCTAGTTTGGCTATGCTCATTGAATTCACCCTCGGTTATCAGGACACGCGATGAACGAAATTGTTAATGTTATTAATGAGATCCTTTGGAGCCACGTCCTAATATATCTACTGATATTCGCTAGTCTGTTTTTTACTATTTCGTTTAAGTTTATCCAGGTTCGTCAATTTTTCACGGCGTGGAAGTTACTCGCGCGGGGTAAAAACAGCCAGCGAGGGCATGTTTCTCCATGGGAGGCTCTCGCAACGAGTCTGGCGGCGAGAATCGGTACTGGTAACCTAGCAGGTGTATCTGTGGCGATCACTCTTGGTGGCCCTGGAGCGGTGTTTTGGATGTGGTTAATTGCCGCGATGGGTATGGCGACTGCTTTTGTAGAGGCGTCGCTCGCTCAGGTATTCAAGATACGAAACAAAGACGGCTCGTTTCGCGGCGGGCCTTCGTATTATATCCAATATGGCTTGGGGCAGCGTTGGCTTGGTATCGTTTTTGCCATCCTATTGATCATCGCTTTTGGTCTAGTATTTGTCGCAGTTCAGTCTCATACCATCGCGCAAGCAGCTCAAAATTCTTTTTCAGTACCCGATTCGGTGACTGCAATTATTCTTATTGTTTTGTCCGCTGCTGTCGTATGGGGTGGGATGACTCGGATCGCTCATTTCGCCGGCAAGGTGGTCCCTTTTATGGCCATTGCTTACATGTTAGTCGCGCTTTATGTGTTGCTATCAAATATCACTGAGGTGCCGGGTATTCTATATAACATTGCGTCTTCGGGAATGGGTTTAGATCAGGCTGCAGGGGGCACAACAGGGTTCGCGCTGTCTGCGGCAATGAGTAATGGTGTTAAGCGCGGATTATTTTCGAATGAAGCTGGCATGGGTAGCGCCCCTAACGCAGCGGCTGCTGCAGACCCTGAGCCTCCGCATCCAGCAGCTCAGGGATATGTCCAGATGTTAGGTGTGTTCATCGATACAATTTTGGTTTGTACAGCGACAGCGGTGATTATTCTACTCTCGGGCGTTTATACCCAAGGCATGGGAATGGAAGGTATTACGTTGACCCAGCAAGCGTTGTCATCTGAAGTCGGTAGTTGGGGTAACTACTTCGTTGCGTTTGCCATCTTCTTGTTTTCATTCACGACTATTGTTGGTAACTACGCGTATGCAGAAAGCTGCCTTCGATTTATTTCGAATACCAAACACGTGATTCTCGGCTACCGTTGTTGTTTCTTGTTTATGATATTTTGGGGGATTTCAGCCAATATGCCGACGATATGGAATGCCGCTGATGCTTCCATGGCAATGATGGCGACAGTGAACCTGATAACGATTCTTTTACTTGGGAAATACGCATGGAGAGTTGCCAAGGATTTCGAGACTCAATTCAAGGTCACCCCTAACCCTCAGTTTGATCCAAGTATGTTTCCGGAGCTTGAAGGAAAGATAGATCCGAATGCATGGCCTAAGATAGAGAAGTAGATTCGCCTCACCAGTTACTGAAAGGGATAGCAGATGATTTGGTTTGAGTTTTTCGTCGGGTTGGTTTTACTCGTAATAGGCGCAGACTTTTTGGTGCGTGGTGCATCACGCCTTGCCGAAGACGTCGGTATTTCTCACTTGGTTGTTGGCCTTACCGTTGTTGCCTACGGTACAAGCACACCCGAACTGGCAGTAAGCACTGGCGCTGCAATTCAGGGGCAGGGTGGCATAGCCGTTGGGAATGTTGTTGGAAGTAATATATTCAACGTTTTGTTTATTGTTGGCTTGGTTGCCTTGATCTCACCCTTGCCGGTCGCCCGTAGAATCGTTGATATTGATATGCCTTTGTTGATTGGTATTTCATTGTTGTTGCTATTGATGGGGCTTGGGCTCCATTACGGTGTTATAGACGGTGCAATTCTTACTATTGGCATATTGTCGTATACGATATTGTTGATCTATTTCGATCGTAAGAAGATACGTGCAGAAAAAGCCGCATTAGGGCATTCGTTGTCTTTGCACGATATGAAATTTCGCTCCGTGCTGTTCAATGTTGCCCTCATTGTTGGTGGGCTTTTTTGCCTAGTTCGTGGCGCAGATTGGTTTGTTCAGGGGGCATCGCAGTTTGCACGTTATTTCGATGTAGACCCTCTTATTATTGGACTGACCATTGTTGGCGCGGGTACTTCATTGCCTGAACTCATGACGTCGATCATCGCAGCTGTTCGAGGCAAGACGGATATTGTTATTGGTAACGTCATCGGCAGTAACCTGTTTAACATCATGGCTGTACTGGGTGTGTCAGGGTTATCTGCACCGAATGGCATCACGATCAGCCCATCGGTTAACAGTTTCGATATGGTTGTGATGATCATGGCTTTGGTCGTTTGCCTACCGGTCTTCTATACGACTCGTACCATCTCACCCAAGTTTGGAATTTACCTCTTTGGTTTATATGTTCTATACACTTGGTATCTAGTGCATGCTGCAGTTAATAACATTGCAGTGCCCGGCTTTGCGCAGTCACTGGTATTTATTGTATTGCCGTTGCTGATTATCGCTATGCTGCAGTATCTTGCTGGGCGAAGAAAGCTGCGCAGTTCAAGTTAGGGAGTGGTCAGGGGCGTAATTGCATAATGTCACGGATTTCTTGATAGGCAATCTTACTATCATTAAACCAGACGGTGTTTATTCCGATACTGTTAGCAGCGTCGATATTGTCTTTGCTGTCATCAATAAAAAGTGTTTCTGAGGGGATTAGGTCATATCGATTCAAGATGCACTCATAGATATCGTCGAACGGCTTTCTCGTTCCTTCGAATCCGGAGATTACCCGACCTCTAAACACCTTTAGAAATGGCTTATGTGAAATGTATTGAAATGTCTCACGTGACATATTCGATAGGCAATAAAGTGGCATACCTGCTTCGTGCAGTTGGTCGATAAGAAACATTGTGGAGGGTATTTCCTGAAGTATCTCTTTGGCGAGATAGAGCGCCTGATCGATCGTCTCTTCCTCAAGATCGGTACGCTTAATAAATCGTTTTCGAGCGGTCGCCTCTGCCAAGCTGCCATCATCCATGCTCAGCCAGTCGGGATGACCGAAAACGTCTTGCCTCAATTGTTTCTGTACCGATTGGTCGCTCGATACCTCTTCGATCACCCGATGAGGATCCCACGTTAGACAGACTGCACCAAGATCAAAAATCACATTGTTAATCGCCATTAGATTCTTCGCTCGCCGGTTGCCGTTGATCAGATCGTTGTAATTCAGTTTAGTGCACACTAGTAGCTGCGTTTTCGTCTATCGATATAATTTGTCTACTAGGCTTCAAGGTATGAAATAGTGAAATATCCTTGGAGAAACAATGAAGGTCACGATCTTGGGCAAAGGTCTTGCTGGCGTTATAACTGCGATGTACTGGCATATATACAAGCCCGATGCCCAGCTAGAGATAATATTTGATGCGTCAGTACCGACTCAGCCGGTTGGCTCAGGTTCCTGGCCGACGCTTGCGCGGATGCTGTCCATGCTTTACGGCTGGAAGATTGATTGGGCAAACAATCCGTTCAATGCCACGCCAAAACTCGGCATCATGTACGAGGGGTGGGGAGATACTGATCAGTGGTTTCATCCCTTTGAGTTTTCGGACGTCGCGATGCATTTTGACCCGCGAGCCCTACAGGAACATTTTTGTGCATCGAATATTGCCAACATTGTTGAAAAACGGGTTGTTGATTATAACGACGTCGATGCAGATATCGTGTTTGATTGCACCGGGTTTCCGGATGACTTTGATCATTACACGGAACTTCGGAACCCTCTAAACCGCGTCATGTTGGCAGATAAACCTGTGGAACCCTCAAGCCCATGGACACGCGCTGTTGCGACGCCACATGGTTGGTGTTTCGTTATACCGTTGGCCGATCGCACTCAGTTAGGTTACTTGTTTAATAACAATGTGACGCCTGATGAACAAGCGCGTTCGGATTTTGGTGAGAGGTTTGATGTTGATGGAATCAATCAGACATTTTCGTTTAGAAACTACTGTGCAAATCAGCCGATTATTGATGATCGTGTATTTTTGAATGGTAATAAGCTCTTTTTTATTGAGCTGATGGAAGCGACGTCGGTATCCGGGTACACCCTGTGGGCGAAACTAGCGATGCAAGTTGCTTGTGGAGAAATGCCTGCTGAGGCTGCGGTGACGCATATGCACAGCGTTGTTAGAGAAAATATGAATTTCATTCTCTACCACTACCAATTCGGAAGCCGGTATAAAACGCCTTTTTGGCAATACGCAAAAACACTCGCTGTCGATGATCCCTATCTATCCCAACTCATGGCGACGGGCCTGCGCCGCGCCGATATGCGTTACGGGTTTCATCAGATGCCGTCAGTGATGAATATGTATGATGCTTTGGGTCCGTTAGGTACACCTGACTCCATATTTCAGGCAATAAAAAACCCGGCCTAGACCGGGTTCTTTTTATCTATTTGATTGCGCAACTATAGCAGCGAATCAGTTAGATGTTTTCATCGCATAGCAGGCGGCTTAAGGCAGCAAATGAGCAACAGCATCACGCTCTTGTGCCAGCTCGTCTTCGGTTGCCTTCATTTTCGCTTGGCTGAATTCACCAACTTCGACGCCTTGAACGATTTCCCATTCGCCATCTTTACAACGACAAGGGAATGAATAGATCAGGCCTTCCTGGATGCCGTATGAACCGTCAGAGTAAACGCCCATAGAAACCCAATCATCACCATCTGTACCTAATGCCCAGCTGCGTACGTGGTCAATCGCCGCGTTTGCTGCTGAAGCTGCTGAAGATGCGCCACGTGCTTTAATGATTGCCGCGCCACGTTGTTGAACGGTTGGGATGAAGTCGTTCTCATACCATTCTTGGTCGATTAACTCGATCGCTTTTTGGCCGTCAACGTCAGTGTTGAAAAGATCTGGGTACTGAGTTGCAGAGTGGTTGCCCCAGATAGTCATGCGCTTAACGTCATTGACTGTTTTGCCAGTTTTGTTAGCAATTTGGGTCATTGCACGGTTGTGATCCAAGCGAGTCATTGCAGTGAAGTTTCTCGCTGGAATGCTTGGTGCATTGCGCTGAGTGATCAGTGAATTCGTGTTTGCAGGGTTACCAACAACCAATACTTTGATGTTTTTGCTGGCAACTTTGTCGATGGCCTTACCCTGAACAGAGAAGATCGCCGCGTTTGCTTCTAGCAGATCTTTACGTTCCATGCCTGGTCCACGTGGGCGTGCGCCTACTAGCAGCGCGTAATCAGTGTCTTTGAAGCCAACTTCTGGATCGTCAGAGCAAACAATGCCTGAAAGCAGTGGAAATGCACAATCTTCAAGTTCCATTTTTACGCCGTTTAGAGCTTCCATCGCTGGAGTAATATCCAACAGTTGCAGAATAACCGGCTGGTCATTGCCTAACATTGCGCCTGAAGCGATGCGGAACAGAAGTGCGTAGCCGATTTGGCCAGCAGCACCGGTGACGGTAACGCGAACTGGATCTTTCATAATGTTCTCAATCCTCAAGAATGAGTGTGTAGTGGGATGCTGTTCGGTAAAACAACAAGAAACGATTGCTTCCTCAGGTAGGAGGTGCCCGTATTCTATGCTTGTTTTCGTTGAAATTCAAAGAACTGCCGTTGATCGACAAGTTGTTGGAATGTCAGCGTTATGAACAATGTTTGTGAGTCAATAAGTATTGATGTAAATCATTGTTTTCGTTGGTTTACATCGCGTGGCGTTATGCGCCTGCACAGCCGTTATGCACTGGCAATCATTCCTGTCGATGTCGCAGGTATACCGGGCCTGAAAGTTATCCGGTTTTTTGCTTAGCATCGATGATCGCCAAGTGTTGAAGCTTCAGGGCAGTTCTTTGTCTTAACGTCATCAGCCAGCGTTGGAGGTATTTTTGTGGAACACCGCATTTGTCGGCCTGTTTCTGACAATCAACGCGTTTATGGCTAACAAGATTCACTGTGATTTCGTTGTCGGTGTATTTTAGATCCGACACTAGATCGTACCCTTTATAATTGCTGAGCATGACGCGCAGCACGTTGGGTTTTTCAGACACGATTCGCCAGTGAGAATTCAATATGACGTCTTTAATAACGGCATCTGCTGATGCGTAGTCGCTATAGGGTAATGGATAGGCGTGACCAAAGCGGTCAAGTGCATCATCTGCAAGCACTGAATGACATAACAATGCCAGAACGACAAACACGGCTTTGTAGGGCTTTGTGTAATTCACTGCTGTTGCTCCTCAATTTTATACTGGGCGGTAGCGACTTGCGCGTCCAACTCACGCTCTACAGAGGTTTTCAATTTACCGCTGTATTTGTAATAGGCCCCGTGAGATTTGTAACAGATCCCATTTTGGTTGTTTTGGCATTCAAATGAATCGCTAGCGGCAAGGTATTTGAGTTGAATACCTTGTTTGGAATATTCGATACGATTAATAATCGTTCGACGTCGATAATCAAATCGAGCATCGATATAGCCATCTCCCTCACCTTCGAGCAGCCAGCGTTTTTTTGGGTTATCTCGCATTGCTAACAGGATCGCCAGGCGGGTTTCCTGAGTAGATAAACCTGGGTTTGGAATGTAGGCATACACCCGCTGAAGGTGTTTGTGATTAACACTCTTTTGGGTCTTGTCGATATTCAAAGGCTCTGGTGCGGCTTGAGCGAAGAATGACATGAAGCTTATTGTGCTGGCAAAAATGATGCGAGCAATGTTAATGCGTTTATCGAGCGGCATGTGGTATCCGTTAGTATTAGTGTACGTAGTAGCAAACTAGGAGGCCGCGATATTATCTCGCGATGGGCGTCGTATCAAATCTTGGGTAATGGTTACCGCTGTTTTTCAAAGATTAAGATGTTAGTTTCGTGGCACTGCACGATTAGCCGCACCACGGCTAAGTATGTAATCATGGTAATTCTTGCTGAGTAATCTGTTGATGAACCCTGGTAGCTTGGTTAGTTGGAGTTACTATCCGGTTTCGATAGTGTCGACATAGCAGGGGTCAAAAAGACTAACCTGTCGTGTTAAAAAATAGCAGGATAGTTTTTCGTTGCATCGCTGATTGATTCTCGGATTCGCCGTCGGCGAAAGGAAATCCGGGCTCAAATCATTGGAATAGCTGGTACGCGATTTTTGTTGGCGGTTTATGGTAAAATCGCGCGCTTGATTAATGATGGCTCATATTCGCTATTGAGCTAGCTCGCCAGGTAGCAGAATGTCACCACTCGAAATATCCAAGAAAGACAAAACCAATCTGAACAAGCTCCAAAAGCGTTTGCGGCGTAATGTTGGGCGTGCCATTGAAGACTTCAACATGATTGAAGATGGCGACAAAATTATGGTTTGTTTGTCCGGTGGAAAAGATTCCTACGCGATGCTGGATATCTTGATAAGCCTTCAGCGTAGTGCGCCCGTGTCATTTGATCTGGTGGCGGTTAATTTGGATCAAAAACAACCGGGCTTCCCTGAGCATATCTTACCGGAGTACCTGGAGCAGCTTGGTGTTCCTTATCATATCCTCGAGAAGGATACCTACAGTATCGTTAAAGAGAAGGTACCTGAAGGTAAAACAACCTGCGGGTTGTGCTCGCGCTTGCGCCGGGGAACGCTTTACGCATTTGCGGAAGAGATTGGCGCCAACAAAATTGCTTTGGGTCATCACCGAGACGACATTGTCGAAACGCTGTTTCTGAATATGTTCTACGGCTCTCGAATGGCTTCGATGCCGCCGAAACTGCTATCTGATGATAAACGCAACGTTGTTATCAGGCCCTTAGCGTATTGCAAGGAAACCGATCTTGAAACATTCGCTGCGATGAGGCAGTTTCCAATCATCCCTTGTAATCTCTGCGGCTCTCAGGAAAATTTGCAGCGCCAGAACATCAAACACATGTTGCGCGAATGGGATAAAGACCAACCAGGCCGTATCGAAAATATATTCAATGCTATGCAGAACATTGCACCTTCTCAGTTAGCTGATGGAAATCTGTTTAATTTTACGGATCTTGTAATCGATCGCTCAGGCGACAGAGCCAGATATGAATATGAAAGCAACCTGACTGTGAAAAGTGGCAACACACCGGCGGTAGCATGGGTTGTTGAGGATGATTCGGACGTTGAGAATGACGCAGCCGAATCCGCCAATGATATGGTTAAGATCGTTAATTTATAAATTGAAACGGGTAGGTCGTGGCTAGGCGTTGTATCAGAATACACGTCGCTTTGCGCTAAATAGCAAGAAAACAAAAAGCCCTACATAAGAGTAGGGCTTTTTTATGGTGTCGTGAAAAGGGAGGCTGGCCGTTATCCCCAAATATATAAGCGGGGAGGTTATGAGCCGCTTTTTTCATCGCGAGGCGCAGGCGCGCGTTCGGCATCCATCAAGTCAACGTTAGGACGGTAGCTGTCGGTTTTTAGTGCACAGGTTAGCGACTTCCTGTTTTTGGCTTGAAAGTCGAACTGAGTCACCTCTTCGTTGAGCACCAGTTTCCATTCTGCTGTGCCATAAACAGTTTGTGGTGTACCGGTCAGACGAGGCAGAACTTTACGTGGCTTCTCGAGAACAGCGAAGTTTTCGGCGAAGTAGATGTCTACTTGCTTGTTTTTTTCACATTCGAATTTATCGAAAACGCTATTGGCGCCTTCTGGTTTCTCGTGTTGTGGATAGCCTTCTTCATCAATGAACTTGTTTAAATCTTCATTTGAGATGCCATCAAGCGCGGAAGCCAACTCGGCGTCTAACTTCATCGCGAAATATTCGTCTGCACCTTGAAGGTCCAGGTTTTTTTCATGCTGGGTTATAACGACATCTTTGAATGTGTCGAACAGCACCAAGTCGCCGAGCTCAATTTTTTTGCTATATACCAGCAATGTTTCATCGTTTTTAACGGTTCGCAGTTCTAGGTACAGTTCTTTGCCTTTAGGGATATCCGGTGGTGAAAATTTCAGCTGATAAGCCGTTGGCCAGGTGTCGGGTTTACGCAATGTTTGCTGCGCAATAACGTTACCTTCAGCATGAAGAATCATGATCAGACGATCTCGATTTTTGTCGACGNCCTGTTTAGCTTCAGAAATTTTCTCTTCCGGTGCTTTGCTATCGGCCGGATTGGCATCTTTGCGAGGATCGCCTAATACGGTTTCACCGGCGGGTACGACGAAACCATTGACCGAAAGTGTGTCGTAGTCGTTGACCAGTGTTCCACAGCCGGCGATGAGCCCGGTGGAGACGATAGCGGCTGCCAGTAATTTTTTGTTCATCTCACGAGAATCCTTGTTATGTTGTCTTTCGTCGTCGATATCAGATGTGTTGCAACGGGTTTGAGCATTGGCTAAGCATAGCCAACGATGATATGGCTTGCATTGATCTGATGCCCGTATTTCGAAGGAATCAACAGATTATTATTGATCTGGAAGTTTTCTTGTTAGTCTAACGTGTCTATTCGGGCAGGTACATGATCAGGGAGTTATTTTGCGGTCGTCGATACATGCATCTGCGCAGAGCCATATGGGCTTATGGCAAAGACGGGATTGATTTATGGCACAGTATGTTATTTCAGGTGGCGTAACAGGCATTGGTGCAGCGACTGTGTCGGCGTTGCGGTCTGCAGGGCACTCGGTTTTTGTTATTGATCTGCAGGGCGGTGATTATCAGGCAGATCTAGCCGATACCGATCAGCGAGAGGGTGCCATTCGTGCAGTGTTTAAGGCGTTTCCCGATGGTATTGACGGTTTTGTTCCCTGTGCGGGTTTGGGGCCCGCTGCCAGACCGCTGTCGTTGATTACGAAAGTAAACTATTTTGCGTCGGTCGCGATGACTCAGGCGTTGTTGCCATTGCTTGAAATGAAAGCAGGTGCGATTGTTCTGGTATCATCGAATTCTGCGAGTATGGCTGGCACGGATCAAGGCTATATCGAGATGCTGCTAAATAATGGTGAAGACGCAGCTTGCGGCTATGTTCTGGAAACCGATGGTCATACTGCGTATGCCGGCAGTAAACAGGCATTGATCCGGTGGATGCGACGCGTGAATACTGATTTTGCATCAACAGGTATTCGTATGAATGCAGTAGCACCGGGCATTACCCGTACACCATTAACGGATAAGGTTCTTGCTGATCAGACGCTGGGTAAAGCGATGCAGGATTTCGGCGATACCGTTCCTTTAGGGCGCTTGGCTGAACCAAATGAAATTGCATCGGTTATTTGCTTTTTACTCAGCCAGGCTGCATCGTTTATGAGTGGTACAGTTGTTTTTGTTGATGGCGGCCATGATGCGATGCTCAGGCTCGATAGCTTCTGAGCTTCTGAGCTTCTGAGCTTCTGGCATCGGCATTCCCTTTGAGATCTTCTTATGGGTATCTTGCCTACCCCTACAAGAAATTCGGAATTGCGTTTACTGCCTATCGTCGAGTCGTGCGAGTAAGCTATCCTTCGCGGTAATTCATCCACGTGCTTTGATTCGCGCCTCTTCGAATGGAATCTTTATCATGGATATGACTCGTCCCAGTCAGTTCATTGCTTTGGTGAGTAAAACCTTAGCCACTTTAATACTCACATGTGTCATGTCGTCTTGCTCGTTGTTTGACGTGCAGATTGAGAACCCGTCTGTTCCGCTAACCGATAATCAGATGACGATGCGGACAGTTACACGAGGTTTTTTGCCGACTTATTTCGAAGGCATAGAATCTGTCTCCGATAATATCATTGATAACGCACCGAATAAGTCGCAGCGGGTAGCCACACTTTATTGGAAGATTTATACCGAGAATACTGCTGTCAGTGCTGCATTGAGAACAGATCCTGAAGCCGCACTCGTTGATTTTGCGTTGCTCACAGCGCAGCAAAAACATCTCTTCCAAACCCCTCTAGCCGAGAAGCACTTTGGGGCTTACACCTCCGATATTGCTGCCGCTATGACGAATCTTAATGATGAGCTTGATGACATTGCCAAAGCTGTAATGAATCCAGATACATATAAAAAGATGCAGGGGTTTATTCAGGCACAGATTGCGGGTCAAGATGGGCATAACTTTTTTGAAAAGCGTGGTGATGTTATACGCGCCTGGTATGCATGGAATGACGTTGCATTAGACAAAGTCAGCGGTAACCCCGGTAGCTTGCCGCAAACTATGGCGGATCTGACCGACCAGATTAACTGGGGTAGCCAGCAAGCAGGCAAAACATTGGAATGGAAATTACAGGCTCTGAGTGAAAAAAGCAGCCTTGATGACAGTAAAGTAGTGCACTTGCTCGAAAGCCTTGAACGAACATCTGAACAGGTAGCACGTTTGACTGACCTCACGCCTGATGATGTTAGTAAATTAAGCGAAGCAATGGTGGTGCAGCTGCAACCCTTGGTAGATGGCCTTGAGCAACAGATTGTTTTGTTTCAGGGAGCTATCGGCCAAGAGCGTCAGGCGTTAACAGCAGCAATCAATGACCAGCGTATTGCGTTGGGATATATGGTGGATGAACAGCGTAACCTTGCGGTCGCTGATCTCAAGACGTTGGCAGAGGAATTGGTTGCTCAAGTCATCCCGCAAATGCGTTCAATGATTGTGATTGTTCTCATCGCTCTTTTGGTTTTTATCCTTGTGCTCTTTGCAGTGCCTTTCTATCTGGGCTTTTTGATCGGCCGCTACCGTACTCAGGCCGCGAATAGCGCTGTTAGCAAGAACGGTTTGTGAGTGGTTTACAGATAATAATTGCTCATAAAAACAGCAGGTTGGGTTTGTGTCTGCTCAATCGTCATATCCAGCCAATGGAATTAACATTAATTCAGGCTAGGGCTTGTTGTCTGTAGCGCCTCCCGTTATCCTTTGCGGCCAAATTATCAGGCTGGTTTCCATGAGCAAGATTTACCATCACGCTGTTCAGATCTATTACGAAGATACCGATCATTCGGGCGTGGTGTATCACCCTAACTTTCTTAAATATTTCGAGCGCGCCCGAGAGCACGTCATCGATAGTGATCGTTTGGCACAATTGTGGAATGAGAAAGGGCTTGGTTTTGCTGTTTATAAAGCGAACATGACATTTCAAGACGGTGTTGAGTTTGCCGAGGTTTGTGATATTCGCACAAGCTACCAGCTGGATGGGAAGTACAAAACACTGTGGCGGCAGGAAGTATGGCGCCCGAATGGCAAGCGCCCTGCTGTTGTCGGCGAAATTGAAATGGTTTGTATGGATAAAAACAAACAGTTACAGCCTATCCCAGATGAGGTTTTATCCGCGATGGGCTAAATTTGGCCTCTGGGCGGTTGATTTTGCCGCTGGTAGCCGGTTTTGCAGCAATATGTTGACTTGCGAAAGCGCTTTCCCTAGATTGGCAGGGCAGATTATTTAGTTTGGTTGTTCTTAATAGAAATCGTTAAGCAATCAAAATTAGTACGAAGAACAATAAGAAAGGTTTTAGTAATCACTTCATGCCTCCAATGGCATGTGCTCCGGTGATAATACAGCCGTGATCGGCGGTATATATTTTTCAGGTGGAATTTCAGGGGTAGTTGGGTTGGCCAACATGCCATCCAACTGTAAAACTGCATGCAAAACACAATGGCGGTGCGTGATATTGAATGATATCCGCTGTTAACACGTGTTGCATGAACAACTAACAATAATAATGATACTGAAGAGCGTTTAGCTCATACCCTTATGATTACCCACTGCGCATATCAACGCGATGTTCCGGTTTATGTACAATCTAGCTTTGAGCTGCTGGATACTCTGGAATTATGCCTGTTGATTAGCTCTTCGACGCCATTGGTTGGCATTGAGGCGTGTCATGCGTAGTCTCGCGTTTAAAAAAATTGAATATATTCTGAGTCATTTTCCTATCTGGCTTATCGCGTATCCGCGCACTTGTATTGTTTCTGTACTGTTATTTGCTGCGTTGCTCGTTGCTTACATGGGGCAAATCCATTTCGAAACATCGTTGGATAAATTTCTTGATGAAAACAACCCGGAACGCGTCGCGTATCTGGAATTTAAAGAATCCTTCGGGCAGAGCGAATATTTCATTCTATTGATTCAGGATGACAACATATTTTCGAAGGACGTCATCGCTAAGATTCGAGCGTTGTCGGCAGATATCGATGCCAATGTTCCGTATATCGCCAATGTGGAAACGATCGAGAATGCGACCTACGCATCGGGCTCGAACGATGAGATTCATCTGTCGACCTTGTTTGATGACGATTTGAATGTTGTTGATTACGACGCCGTGCAAAAGATTGCGACTACAACGCCTTATTACGTAAACCGCCTTATAAACCGCTCGGGTGATGCAACCGCGGTTATTGTTCGCATGCATGCGCTGATGCATGACCCTGAGACAAACTCTATACAGCCAATGTATCTCGGTGAAGGGATCGAAGCGTTAAACGCTATTCGCGAAGTCGTAAGCAAACATAACAGTGAGTTTGATCAGGAGATTTTAATTGGTGGTACGCCGATGGCTACGGTTGAGCTGACGTTGGCCACTAAGCGTGACATTTTGGTATTCACGCTGTCATCCATGGCAGTTGTTTGTGTGTTCTTGTTCCTGTTTTTCAGAACCATGTCGGCGGTATTCCTGCCGATGATCAGTTTGATGTTAGCGGTATCTGTGACGATGTCGTTGATGATTATCGGTAAGTACCCGATTCAGGTGACCAGTTCGATCTTGCCTTCATTCCTACTGGCGGTTTGCGTCGGGGATGCAGTGCATATGCTCAAGGCGTTTTACGACAAATTTAACCTTGGGATGGAGAAGCAGGCTGCTATTGATTATGCAATTCGACATACCAGTGTTGCGATGTTTTTTACCACATTGACTACATCCGTGGGCTTGCTATCGTTTTCAACGTCAGATATCGCACCTATCGCCAGCTTTGGTATTTTTTCAGCCGTTGGCGTCTGGGTTGCCCTGATACTTACCGTCATATTTATGCCAGCATTGATGCGTGTGATTCCGATGCGTCCATATACGCACCAGCGGATAGTGACCACGGTACAGGTTAATGCCGTCGGGCAGTATATTGATTTTATCCGTCACCATGCGGGTGCGATTGTATTTGGTGCTTGTGCGCTAATGGTGCTGTGTGTTGTGTTGTCGTTCAAACTAGCGTTGAGTCATGACGTCATTGGTTGGCTAAAACCTGAAAACCCGATTCGTCAGGCCGTAGAAACAATCGACGATAGGCTGACCGGTACCATGCAGGTGGAGCTAGTGGTATCGCGAGATGATCATCAGTCATTGTCGCCTCATCAACTTCAGGCGTTGGATTTATGGATTAGTGAGGTGAGTCGCCAACCGATTGGCGGCGTTGAAATTCGCTCGGTTTCGAGTGTTATGGATCTCATTAAGCAGGTCAATGGCATTCTTACCGGTGAAGAAAACAGTTTGCCAAATGAGGCTGATTTATTGGCACAAGAGATGTTGATTCTTGAGTTAGATTCCGCTGATTTAATTGCCTCATTAACTAATGGTGGTTTGCAAGAAATACGCATAACACTGACAACGCCTTGGCAGGATGCTGTGCATTACACAGACTTCTTGCATATGTTAGACAAGCAGTTCAAGCAGAACTTCCAAGATGGCTTGCAGCTGAAAATTACCGGCATGGCCTCGATCGTTAACCGTACCTTCTATGAAATGTTGAATTCAATGCCGGTGAGTTATGTGTTCGCGGCTTTGTTGGTGACCATGTTGATGGTGATTTTGATGAGCAGTGTTCGACTAGGATTGGCGATGATGCTGCCGAATCTGCTGCCAATCTTCGGCGTATTGGCGGTTATGTACTGGTTTAATCTGCCGCTGGATATATTCAGCATGCTCATCGGCTCTATTGCGATCGGTCTGATTGTGGATGACTCGATTCATTTTATTTACACCTATCAGCGATACTATCAGCAGCTTGAGGAAGTTCGTGAGTCGCTGATTCAGACCATTATCACAACGGGGCGGGCGCTGTTGACGACGACTGTTGTGTTGTGTCTCGGCTTTACGATCTACACGTTATCGGAGCTTAGTAATCTTGCCGCATTTGGCGTGTTGACAGCACTGTGCATATTCTTCGCCTTGATCGCCGACATTCTTTTGGCACCAGCCATTATTATCTTGCTCTACGAGCGTCGTTATGCGGCTGAAAAAGTCACATTTGCCGAATCCCGGTAAGCCTTTCTTCATGTTAATACGCCTTGAATTACGCTAGGCTTGGTGAAATTCCGCTTAGCTACTTCTTTCTTCTATGACTGATCCATATCTATTCGCAATTGCCGGGCTGTGTGCTCTAGTTGCATTGTTGATTATTGTTTTGATTTTTGTGTCTCGGCGTCCTGCTAGTGATGAGCTGGCGCATCAATTGATACTGCAGAGCCGTCAAGACGTTCAAATGCAGATAGGGCAACTCCGAGAAGAGTTACAGTCGCTTCAAAATCAGTCGAATCAGACGTTGGTTAATGCTGTAGCGCGTATGGGAGAGCAGCAAACCCAGTCGCTAGCTGATATCGATAAACGTATTTTACAAATTAGCCAGAATAATGAAAAACGGCTTGACGCCGTGAATCAATCATTGGCCCATGGTTTGGCGAACTTGCAGACGAGCAATGAAAAAAAGCTCGATCAGATGCGGCAGGTGGTTGATGAAAAGTTACATGCAACTCTGGAAAAACGATTGGGCGAGTCTTTTCGTCAGGTTAGCCAGCATCTAGAAGCGGTGCAGCGTGGATTGGGTGAAATGCAGTCGCTGGCCAATGGTGTGGGTGATTTGAAGCGAGTGCTCACCAATGTTAAGTCGCGTGGAACCTGGGGTGAGGTGCAGTTAGAGGCGTTACTTGATGATGTAATGACGCCGGAACAATTTGATAAAAACGTAGCTACGCGACCCAATAGTCAGCAGCGGGTCGAATTTGCACTGCGCTTGCCGGGGCATGGAGATGCGCCAGTGTGGCTGCCAATCGATGCCAAGTTTCCGCAAGAAGACTATCTGCGCATGCAGGCGGCCATCGAAGAAGCCGATGCCGGTGCGGTGAATAAAGCGCGTGCATCGCTGCTGAAGAGCATTCGCGAATTCGCCAAAGACATCACGAGTAAATACGTGGAGCCACCGCACACGACGGATTTTGCCATTATGTTTCTGCCCACTGAAGGGCTGTATGCTGAAATATTGCGTTCGCCAGGTGTGGTTGAGTCATTGCAGACAGACTATCGGATCGTGATCGCCGGTCCAGTGACGTTGACTGCGATCTTGAACAGCCTTCGAATTGGTTTTAAAACGTTGGCAATAGAGCAGCGCACAAGTGAAGTCTGGCAAGTGTTGGCGGGCGTTAAATCAGAATTTGGCAAGTTTGCTGATATTCTGGAGAAAGTGAAGAAGCAGTTGAATACTGCCTCAAATACCTTGGAGCAAACGGGTGTGCGCACACGCGCTATGGAGCGTCGGTTGCATGAGGTAGAAACTTTTTCTGAGCCTGTTGCGGAAGATGATCAGCTATTTTCAGTCGACGAAATTATTGAGTAAGATCGTCAACCAGTTGCTTTAATTGGTTACGCAGTTCGATAAGTGTATCTATCGAGGTTTCTGTTATCTCGCACATGAGCGCCTGTGGCACGGCGGGTGCTTTTGCGCTCAATGCTAGTCCTTTTGTGGTCATTCCTACAAAAACTTGTCGCTCATCACTCGGATCGCGTGATTTCTCGATCAGTCCTTTGTTTTCCAGCCGTTTAATCAGTGGGGTCAGCGTGCCCGAATCAAGAAACAAGCGAGTGCCTAGCGCAGATACCGTGAGCTTTAGCCCACTATCTGCGGCTTCCCAGAGTACCAGCATGACTAGATACTGAGGATATGTGAGATCTAGTGCTTTCAGTACCGGCTGATATTGTTTAGTCATCAGCCGAGAGGCGGTATAAAGCTGGAAGCATACTTGGTTGTCGATACTTATCAGTGCTTTTTCACCGTCTGAGAGTGGGAGCGATGTCTTTTTTGGATTCGTCATGGCGGCGCGACGCAAGTGCCTGCTTACGCGAGCAGTTTGTTGATGTCAGCTTCCATTTTTTCTGGCTGATCGCTTGGCGCATAACGTTTGATAACCTTGCCGTTTTGATCAACTAGAAACTTGGTGAAATTCCACTTGATGCCTTTTGACCCTAACAGGCCTGGCGCTTCTTCTTTTAAGTGATTGTAAAGTGGATCCGCTCCCGATCCATTGACGTTAATTTTGGCAAACATTGGGAAGCTGACGCCGTAGTTCATTTGGCAAAATTCCGCGATGTCTGTTTCTGAACCTGGGTCTTGATTGGCAAATTGATTGCACGGGAAGCCAAGCACTACGACGCCTTGATCTTTGTATTTTTCATATAGGCTTTCGAGACCTTTAAATTGTGGCGTAAGGCCGCATTTACTCGCTGTGTTGACAACCACCATGATCTTGCCGCTGAAATCTTTTAAAGGTTGGTCTTCACCGTTGATAGTTTTGCAGGTGAAATCATGAACGTTGCTCATGGTCAAAATCCTTAGAGAATGGTTGCTCGCAATTAAGTTGTGCGCAATATAATTCCAGAGTGCGCGTTCAAGAGCAACGTTTTTGATCGGTATTATGTGGGTGCGACTGTCAATCCGGGTATATGCCAAGACGTAGATGACGGAAAAGTTGCAAGGTTCAAGTGTTTCTGTATGATTCGTTTTCCCGGCTCGGGCCGTTTTCCCGCTGATCAATAACTCACTGGTTGCTTTGTCTGGCTGCCGGAAATTCTGGTTTCTCTGAACCACTGCTGACAGGATTTGATTATGAGTCTTGCTGATAAAGTATTGGCTGTTAACAATGATTTACCGATTCGCACAGATAGCCCTGTCCATAGTGGCAAAGTGCGCTCTGTTTACTGGCTGACGGAAGCTGATAGTCGCCGTCTGATTGCCGATCGTGGCTATGACGTGGCGGAAGATGCCCCGTTGGCGATTATGGTTATCAGTGATCGTATTTC
Organism: BD1-7 clade bacterium; assembly: GCA_902705835.1. NCBI lineage: Bacteria > Pseudomonadati > Pseudomonadota > Gammaproteobacteria > Cellvibrionales > Spongiibacteraceae > BD1-7 clade bacterium. Next base: position 59,404 of record CACSIN010000009.1, on the reverse strand, counting down.
TGCTTTTGATTGTATTTGGCAGGGTGAAGAGGGGCTGAACGGTGTTCCTGGTAAGGGCGCGGCATTGAATGCCATTTCCAATCATTGGTTTAGATCCTTCCGTGAGCAAGGCTTGGCGGATAGCCATATTCTTGAGATTCCACATCCATTTGTTTGGATTGTGCAGAAGGCACGCCCGGTTATGATTGAGGCAATTGGCCGTCAATATATTACCGGCTCGATGTGGCGCAGTTACGCTAAAGGCGAGCGTGATTTTTGTGGTATCCAGATTCCTGACGGTTTGGAAAAAGACCAAAAGCTCCCTGAGTTGTTAATTACACCATCAACAAAAGGCATTCTCACTGGTATTCCCGGTGTTCCTGAGGCTGATGACGTTAATATTACCCGTCAGAACATCGATGATAACCTTGATGCTTTCGGTTTCCGCAATGCAGATGATGTAGATCTCTACGAGAAATTGCTGAAAGAAGGGTTTGACCTGATTGGTAATGCTCTGGCCGATCTGGATCAGATATTTGTTGATACTAAATTTGAGTTTGGTTATGTGACCGATAAATCCGGCAACGAAAAACTGATCTACATGGATGAAGTGGGTACGCCTGATTCGTCACGTATTTGGGATGGTGAAAGCTATCGCAACGGCAAGGTTGTCGAGAATTCGAAAGAAGGCTTCCGTCAACTGTTGCTAAACCACTTCCCTGATCCTGATATTCTTCTGAACAAAGAGCGTATGGATGAGCGTGCAGCGTTGGCTCGCGACAATGCCTTGCCAGTTGATGTGTTGATGCAGGTATCCAAAACCTATCTGGATATCGCTGAGAAAATCACTGGTCAGGCGCTTGAGTTATCGGCCAACCCTAAAGCAGAAATCGTCGCCATACTGGATAAGGAATTTGGTCTGATCGACTGATGTCGCTATTGATGCCTGTGGCTCGGTAGTTATCCGACTTTTAAAAAGCCCCGATAGGAATACTTTTCGGGGCTTTTTTGTATCTGTTGAATATCTATATATCAATATAATTGATTAATTGTATTAATATTATCTTCTTCGTTGATTGGAACTTGGCGACTAAACTGTTATCGAACAGTTGTTCGAGAGGAGATCAATATGGCCAACGTAATTACTGAAACTGTGACAGCGATCCATCATTGGAACGACCGTCTATTCAGCTTTAAGACACCCCGTCCACAAACCTTTACCTTTGAGAATGGTCACTTCGTCATGGTAGGGCTGGAAGTGGAAGGCAAGCCTTTGATGCGGGCTTACAGCATCGCGAGTGCGAACTATGAAGATGAACTTGAGTTTTTCAGCATCAAGGTGGCGAACGGTCCACTGACTTCGCGTTTGCAGAATATTCAGCTCGGTGACAAATTATTATTGAGCACCAAGCCAACGGGGACGCTGGTTGCTGATCATCTGTTGCCAGGTAAGCACCTTTATCTACTCTGCACCGGAACAGGATTGGCGCCATTTTTGAGTATTGTCAAAGACCCTGAAATCTATGATCGTTTTGATAAGGTTGTCCTGGTTCATGGGGTTCGTTATGCGTCCGAGTTAGCGTATCAACCGCTGTTTGATGATGAGCTGCCCAATAATCCATGGTTTGGTGATTTGGTTCGCGAAAAACTCGTTTACTACCCAACAGTGACTCGCGAAAGCTACAAAAACGAAGGTCGAATTACGCAGTTAATGACATCCGGAAAGCTGTTTGATGATATCGGTTTGCCAGCGCCGAATGCGAAAGATGATCGGTTCATGATTTGTGGATCGCCGGGTATGTTGACTGATACGTGTGCGATTTTACGTGATCTTGGGATGCATGAATCGCGGCATGGTAAGCAGGCTGAGTTCGTTATAGAGCGGGCATTTGCTGAAAAATAGTATAAGACTTGTCTCAATCGAGATGACTAACTCCTCCCAGCAGCGGCTCATGCCGCTGTTTTTGTGTCGGGTGGGTGGCTAATCGTGCTATCTGTGGCGGCCAATCAGCGAAACGCAGTATATACTTCAGCGGTTGGCGTGGACGCAAAATCCTTTGTATCAAAAGGCTATTTTTGGTACCCTGACGCCCCATCCCGAATGGCCATTTTTCGCTGTAATTGGCCTTCTTTTCAAACTGTTTAAAAGGCAAATCATGACGCGCTACATTTTCGTCACTGGTGGTGTTGTTTCTTCGTTGGGTAAAGGCATAGCTTCCGCTTCGTTGGGGGCTATCCTCGAAGCGCGCGGTTTATCCGTGGCTATGATGAAACTGGACCCATACATTAATGTTGATCCGGGCACTATGAGCCCCTTCCAGCATGGCGAAGTGTTTGTTACGGAAGATGGTGCTGAAACCGACCTGGATCTGGGTCATTACGAACGTTTTGTAAATACAAAAACCACCAAGCGTAATAACTTCACTACTGGACGTGTCTATGAAACCGTTTTGCGCAAAGAGCGCCGCGGTGATTACCTAGGTGGTACGGTCCAAGTTATTCCTCATATTACTGATGAAATTAAACGCCGAGTGCTTGATGGCCCGGGCGATGTTGATATCGCGTTAGTTGAGATCGGCGGTACGGTTGGTGATATCGAATCCCAACCATTTCTTGAGGCTGTTCGCCAGCTGAAGATCGAATTGGGCAACGAGCGTGCATTATTGATGCATCTGACGTTGGTTCCATATATTGCAACAGCAGGCGAAACCAAAACTAAGCCGACACAACATTCAGTCAAAGAGTTGCGCACGATTGGTTTGATTCCGGATATTCTTGTTTGTCGTTCAGAAGTAGAAATTGACGAAAGTGCTCGTAAAAAGATTTCTCTTTTTACTAATGTTGAAGAAAAAGCGGTTGTTTCGTTGCCAGATGCGAAAACCATTCATGGGGTGCCGCATATTCTGCATGAGCAGTCTTTGGATCAAATTGTTGTTGATAAATTACGCCTTGATTGCCCGCCGGCTGATTTGGCGGAATGGGATCGTGTTGTTGAGAATGAATTGAACCCTCAAGGCGAAGTGAAAATCGCCATGGTGNGTAAATACATGGAATTACTGGATGCCTACAAGTCGGTTATCGAAGCACTGAAACATGCGGGCATTCATCACCGTTATAAAGTGAATATTGATTACATCGATTCCGAATTGATCGAGGAAGAGGGCACAAGCTGCCTGGAAGGCGTTGATGCGATATTGGTGCCTGGTGGTTTTGGCAATCGTGGTGTTGAAGGCAAAATCAAAACAGTTCAGTTTGCGCGCGAAAACAAAATTCCATATTTGGGTATTTGTTTGGGAATGCAAGTTGCTGTCATCGAGTACGCGCGTAATGTGGCGGGTATGGCAAATGCCAACAGCACAGAGTTCTCGACGAAATCAGACTATCCAGTCATTGGTTTGATTGCAGAATGGACGGATGTTTCGGGCCAAACAGAAACCCGTACTGAGAGTTCAGATCTGGGCGGTACCATGCGCCTTGGCGGTCAACAGTGTCACCTTGCGGCTGGTAGTCACGCGCGTGAAATCTACGGCGCAGATGTTATCGTTGAGCGTCATCGTCACCGTTATGAGGTCAATAATAACCTGATTGGTCGTATCCAAGAGGCGGGGATGACTGTCGGCGGCTGGTCATCTGACGATACACTGGTTGAAATGGTTGAGCTAAAAGACCATCCATGGTTTGTTGCATGTCAATTCCATCCGGAATTTACCTCCACCCCACGTAAAGGCCACCCGTTGTTCAGTAGTTTTGTCAAAGCGGCAGTGGATTATACCTCCGAGAAGAACTCTTAAGGCGTAGTAATGGCACAACAGATAATTGAATTCTCGGGCATTCGTGTGGCTAACGATTTGCCGTTTGTGCTCTTTGGCNGCATGAATGTGCTGGAGTCGGAGGCACTGGCACATGAAATCGCAGCACATTATGTTGATGTTTGTGCGCGCTTGAATATCCCGTATGTATTTAAAGCGTCTTTCGATAAAGCTAACCGATCTTCGATGCATTCCTACCGTGGCCCGGGTTTGGATGAAGGTCTGAAAATTCTGCAGAATATCAAAGACACATTTAATGTCCCTGTTATTACTGATGTCCATGAGCCATACCAGGCTGAGGCTGTCGCCCAGGTTGCAGACGTTATTCAGGTGCCTGCGTTTTTGTCACGTCAGACAGACTTAGTAGTCGCCATGGCACGTTCAGGCGCTGTCATTAATGTGAAAAAGGCTCAGTTTCTCGCGCCGCATGAGATGAAACATATCATCAACAAAATTGAAGAAGCGGGTAACGACAAAGTGATTTTGTGCGAACGCGGTTCTGCGTTCGGATATAACAATTTGATCGTCGATATGCTGGGCTTCCGCACCATGAAAAACTTAGGCGTGCCTGTGATGTTTGATGTCACTCACGCGCTGCAGCGCCCGGGTGGCCGTGCCGATTCTGCCGATGGTCGTCGCAACCAATCTGTGGATCTTGGTCTGGCTGGTATGGCGCAGGGCATTTCTAGTTTGTTCCTCGAAGCGCATCCGAATCCGGATGAAGCCAAGTGTGACGGCCCTTGTGCGTTGCCTTTGGATAAGCTTGAGCCATTTCTTACACGTATGAAGGCTGTTGACGACCTGGTCAAAGGTTTTGATGCGCTGAATATTGATTAAAGTATTTAAGATTTAAATTTACCGACATTTTGATGGAGTTTAGTAAATGACCATTATTGCCGACGTATTGGCGTTTGAAGTTCTGGATTCACGCGGTAACCCTACCGTAGAGGCTGAAGTTGTATTGGAAGATGGCACTAAAGGTGCTGCGTGTGCGCCTTCAGGTGCGTCTACTGGTTCTCGTGAAGCTTTAGAACTGCGTGATGGTGACAAAGGTCGTTACCTCGGTAAAGGCGTTCAAAAAGCTGTTTCTAACATCGTTGATGTGATCAAGCCGTTGTTGATTGGTAAAGATGCCGCTGCACAGCGCGAAATCGATCAGATCATGATTGATGCTGACGGTACCGAAAACAAAGAAAACCTAGGTGCAAATGCTATCTTGGCGGTTTCTCTAGCAGCGGCTAAAGCAGCTGCAGCGTCAAAAAATATCCCACTGTACGTTCACATCGCTGAAGTTAATGGCACAGCAGGCAACTACAGTTTGCCTGTACCGATGATGAATATCATCAACGGTGGTGAGCACGCCGATAACAACGTTGATATCCAAGAATTCATGGTACAGCCTGTTGGTGTTAAGAGCTTTTCTGAAGCAATCCGTTGTGGTGCTGAAATTTTCCATGCACTGAAAGCTGTATTGAAAGCACAAGGTTTGAATACTGCAGTTGGTGATGAGGGCGGTTTTGCGCCTAACCTGCCATCTAACGAGGCAGCATTGGCTGCAATCTCTGAGGCTGTTGAAAAAGCCGGTTACAAGCTGGGCGAAGACGTTACCTTGGCACTTGATTGCGCTTCTTCTGAGTTCTACAAAGATGGCAAATATGACTTGTCTGGTGAAGGCAAAGTATATGATGCTGAAGGTTTTGCTGATTACCTTGATGATTTGTCTCAGAAATACCCGATCATCTCCATCGAAGATGGCATGGATGAAAGCGACTGGGATGGCTGGAAGATTTTGACCGATAAAGTCGGTGAGCGTGTTCAGTTGGTGGGTGATGATTTGTTCGTTACCAATACCAAGATCCTGTCTCGCGGTATTGAGCAGGGCGTTGCTAATTCGATCCTAATCAAGTTCAATCAGATTGGCAGTCTGACAGAAACACTGGATGCGATTAAAATGGCTCAGGACGCTGGCTTTACAGCGGTTATTTCTCACCGTAGTGGCGAAACTGAAGATACAACCATTGCTGATTTGGCAGTAGCGACTGCAGCTGGCCAGATCAAGACCGGTTCTTTGTGTCGTTCAGACCGTGTATCTAAATATAACCGCCTGCTGCGTATCGAAGCTGAGCTGGGTGAAAAAGCGATCTATCGTGGACGTGACGAATTTAAATCTTGATTCAGCCCTGATTCATTTCAGAAAGCGAGTCTTATTCGTCGTATATTGACACTACATAATAAAGGGCTAATGATTAGCCCTTTGTTTTTTTTGGTCAATTTCTATACTGTTTGAAGGGCGCGTCGATCATGATGTGTCGTTTAAACAAAAAATATAAAGCCTATGCCATCGGTTACCCATCAAAAGCTCAATGTTAGAATGCTCAATGGTTTTCTCATTGTGATGTTCTTGTTTTTGCAGGCGTGTTTGTGGGTCGGCGAAGGCAGTATTGGCTATAATGTCGGGTTGCTCGGTAAGATTGAAGAGCAGCAACGCACCAATGCACAAATGAAGGCGCGTAATGATCAGATTGCTGCCGAGGTTTTAGGGTTGCAGGAAGGTCATGCTGGTATTGAAGAATACGCGCGAAGTCAGCTTGGTATGATTAAAACTGGCGAAACCTTTTTCATGGTTGTAGATACCCCCACTTCTCGATGATATCCCGACCCTCAATTTGGCTGGTAATTCCTTGTGCCGGCAAAGGTAAACGTTTTGGTAGCGACACACCAAAACAATATTTGCCGTTTCTGAATGCTACCGTTGTTGAAAAAACGCTGGATCGTTTTTTGTGCCGAGATGATATTGCTGGCATTGTTCTAGCGGTTTCTGCCGATGATCAGTGGATTCAGACTGTGGTAGAGCGTATTGGAAAAATAAAACCGGTGTATACGGTAACCGGTGGCAGCGAACGAGTGGATTCAGTGTTTAATGCACTTCAGTGGTTGTTAGGCCTGCAGTCGCCTGCCAATGAAAATGACTATGTGGCAGTGCATGACGCTGCACGTCCTTGTGTGCGCCAAAGTCGGCTTGACGCATTGTTTGCTGCGGCGCTAGAGCAGGATGATGGCGCACTTTTAGCGCGACCGGTTGCGGATACCGTGAAGTGGGCTGCGGACTCAGGCAGCGAAGTTGATCGTACTCTGGATCGCAATCGGGTTCATCTTGCGCATACGCCGCAGGTTTTTCCGTTGTCGGTACTTTTTGATGCGATCAAGAATGCATCTGCAGCGAATACTGTTTTGACAGACGATTGTTCGGCAATGGAGTGGGCCGGATTTCAGCCGCGGCTTGTTCCGGATACGCCTGAGAATTTGAAAATTACCCAATCTGGTGATTTGGCGTTAGCGGAATTTTTTTACTCACATATCGAATCGGAGTTGGATTAACCATGCGTATTGGTCACGGTTATGATGTGCATAAATTCGGAGACGGCGATCATGTTGTGCTTGGCGGCGTTCGTATTGAGCATAGTCATGGTTTGATTGCCCACTCTGATGGCGATGTACTTCTTCATGCGCTGTCGGATGCCTTGCTGGGAGCAGCAGCTCTTGGTGATATCGGGAAACACTTTCCGGACACAGACAGTGCCTACGAAAATGCTGATAGCCGGGTACTGCTGCGTCATGTTGTTCAGCTTGTTGCGAATGAAGGCTACACAGTGAGTAATGTTGATGTCACGCTGATCGCTCAGGCGCCGCGTGTCAGTACATTCACAGATGCGATGTGCATGAATATTGCTGCGGATCTTGGCCTTGGTCGCACGCAGGTGAATGTAAAGGCAACAACCACTGAGAAGCTGGGTTTTATTGGTGAAAAGAAAGGCATAGCTGCTGAGGCGGTTGCGTTGTTACTGGAGAATAAAGTGTGAGCGTTTCTGAGTCGCAGCCCGCGGGGAGTGAATACCCTCTGAACGTGAGCCGAGCGTATCCTGTGCCCGATGTAACAGGTACGCTTAAGGCTGTGCCTGAAGACTTTGTGGTTGAGGAGCAGTTGGGTTTTGAGCCTTCGGGCGAAGGTGAGCACCTTTGGCTTTGGGTCGAGAAGCGAGAGCTGACTACGCAGGCTGTTATCGGAGACTTAGCTCGTCAATTGGGTGTTGCCCGGCGGGATATCGGTTATAGCGGCCTTAAAGACAAGATTGCGGTTACCCGTCAGTGGTTTTCTGTACCTTGGCCGATTAAGAAAGAATCTCCGGATATACCTGGAACAGAGCGTTGGTCTTTGCAGGCGATGGCACGACATGATCGAAAATTGAAGCGTGGTGTTCACAAAACCAATGCCTTCAAGCTGCGGATAACGCAGATTGAAGGGGATCATAACTTGGTTGACGAGCGTCTTGCGCTGATTCAACAGCAAGGGTTTCCGAATTACTTTGGTGAGCAGCGCTTCGGTTTCGGCGGTGCCAATGTAAAAAAAGCAGAGCGTATGTTTGCCGGTGCGTTAAAATGCAAGCGCGCTGAGCGAAGTATCTATTTGTCTGCCGTGCGATCGTGGTTTTTTAATCAATATTTGAGTGAGCGTATCGCGAGAAGCGATTGGTGTCGTTCAATTGATGGCGACTGCTTTAGTCTTGCTGGAACGGGCTCTGTATTTGGGCCTGAAGATTCGAATCAAGAGCTTGATCAGCGTTTGTTGGACGGAGATATCCATATTGCGGGTCCGATGGTTGGCGAGCGCAGCAGGCTGGCTGCTGAGGCACTTGCGATTCAGCAGCAGGTTGAGCAAAGAGCTGATCAGTTGAAACAAGGCTTGTTGGACGCACGGATGGAATCTGCGTTACGTGCCTTGCGTGTTATACCTCTTGAAATGACTTGGCAGTGGGAAGGGGATGCTCTTTCAATTGCTTTTGTCTTGCCGACCGGTGCATTTGCCACAGCACTGGTTCGAGAAATGATCCAGGTGAATGGAGCCCTTTGGTGAAAAAGTTAGATTTGAGCGGAATTGGGATGACATCCCTCAGAACCCGCAACCGGTTGATTGATCGGTTGAGAAATCAGGGGATCAAAAATCTGGACGTGCTGGAAGCCATGTTGGCGACTCCTCGGCATATCTTTGTCGACGAGGCCTTGTCGCATCGCGCTTATGAAGATACCGCGTTACCCATTGGTCATAACCAGACGATCTCGCAGCCATATGTTGTTGCTCGCATGACTGAGCTGCTGCAAGAAGGCGGTAAGCTTGGGAAGGTTCTTGAGGTCGGTACCGGCTCAGGATACCAAATGGCAGTGCTCGCTCAGTTAGTTGACACCTTATACAGTGTTGAGCGGATCCGCCCTCTGTTGGATAAGGCTCGCCAGCGAGCTCGTTTGCTTAAGATTGATAATGTGCGTTTTCTTCATGCCGACGGCAGTTTGGGCTGGGGTCAATACGGCCCTTTTGATGGCATCTTGTCGGCCGCAGCGCCAAGCCGTGTGCCAGAAAACCTGCTTGAGCAACTTGCTTTGGGTGGGCGGTTGGTGATGCCTGTCGGTGATAGCCGCCGACAAGAACTGGTGGTTGTTGATCGAACTGAAGACGGCTTTGAAGAACGTACCATTGAGCCAGTGAAGTTTGTTCCTTTAGTGAGTGGTGCCACGGTTTAACGCATCGGCGTTGAGCACAAATGTTGGTGCATTATCTTCTATTAATTCGGCTTTTTAGGTAGTCTGCTAAGCCACTGTTTAAACAATAAAAAGTAGGGCAGGTTAGCATGCGTATTCCCCATAGATTGGGTGTGTTTTTGAAAGGCGTAGGCATGGGCGCCGCGGATGTTGTGCCAGGTGTTTCTGGAGGTACCATTGCCTTTATTACAGGTATCTATGACGAATTGTTAGATAGCATACGTTCGATCAACCCCAATGCTCTGAAAATCTTATTCAAAGACGGTGTTGGAGCATGTTGGCAGCATATTAACGGTACATTCTTAGTCACTTTGTTAGCGGGTATATTTACCAGTGTGTTGACGCTATCACATGCAATTACTTATCTACTGGCAGCGTATCCGCTCATGCTGTGGTCGTTCTTTTTTGGGCTCGTAATTGCATCAGCAGTCCATATCGCCCGAGAGCTTAATCTCAAGGCGATTTCCAATTGGGTTTTAATCATTGCTGGCGCCGTCTTGGCATTTTGGATCACTTCACACAAACCCGTTCACGTCGAACCGGATCTGTTAACTATATTTGTCGGTGGGGCGATAGCGATTTGTGCAATGATATTGCCGGGTATTTCAGGCAGCTTTATCTTGCTGATGCTAGGTCTCTATAGCCATATACTCCAAGCAATAAAGGGGCTGGATTTGATGGTTATTGCAGTATTTGGAGCCGGGTGCGCGACTGGATTATTGAGCTTTGTACACTTGTTGTCATGGATGCTTAAGCATTATCGCTCTCAGAGTATTGCAGTATTAACCGGTTTTTTAATTGGTTCACTCAATGCATTGTGGCCGTGGAAGCACGTACTGGAAACCTATGTGTCCAGTAAGGGGGCTGTAAAGCCGTTGGTTCAGCAAAACGTATTACCTGGTCAATTTGCTGCTGTCAGTGGTCAAGATCCACAATTGATCATGTGTCTATTGCTAGCTGCCGGCGGTGTGGTTTTGGTGCTGGCTCTGGAATGGCTGACGGACTCGGAATAACCCACACGCCAGGCAGGCGAATGCAGGTACGATGCAGCTAATTAAGATAATAAAAATGCACAGCATGGCAGCATTGATACTTGCTGGTGCATTTCTATTGTATGGCTGTGGCAATTCTGCTCATGCGCCGGTCTATGATTTACGCCATACCTCTCCGAACGTTACCCATTACTCTGTTCGTAAGGGTGATACCCTATATGCCATCGCCTGGCGTTTTAATTTGGATTACAAAAAGTTAGCTGGTGCGAACGGTATCCCGTATCCATATACGATATTTGTTGGCCAGCGAGTGCGGCTTACTGAGGGTCGGGGGCGTAAAGCAGCAAGAAACTCTCCAAGTCCTACCCTCAAGCCTGTGCTATCCTTAAAAAATGTGACGAAGGTCACAGTTACCCCTAAAAACAGTAAAGTGTCACAAAAACCCGGTGGCAATAAGGCACCAAACAGTGGCAGCTCGCACCAAAAGGGGGTACAAAAAAGATCAGGTAGTCAAACGCGATATCATGATGTTGGATGGCGTAAGCCAGTTGACGGAAAGATTATCAGTCGTTTTGGCTCCCGGGGGAAATTAAGCAAAGGCGTTGATTTTGCTGCACGAGCTGGAAGCCCTGTCATTAGCAGTCGTTCAGGAACGGTTGTTTATGCGGGCAGCAGATTGAAAGGGTATGGAAACCTGGTGATCATCAAACACGATGAAATATACCTCAGTGCCTATGCCCATAACCGCAAAATCCTCGTCAAAGAAGGTGACCTAATCAAGCAGGGGCAGAAAATCGCCGAAGTTGGATCCAGTGGTACCGATACAGCGAAGTTGCACTTTCAGATTAGAAAGCACGGAAAGCCAATTGACCCTTTAAGATTGTTACAAAAATAATAATTCAGTTGTTTAGACCGATAAACGAACAAACAACAGACAATTCAAAAAGGTGAATGTGATGAGGGATTTATCCACACAAGATGCCACCGTTAGTGGCACAGAAGGCGCAGCTATGGCTAATGCCAATGACGCAGCGCTGGGAACCATGGAAGCTGAAGAGTCGCGTTCAAAACGTACAAGTCAACGGGATGATACCTACGCTAAGAGCCTAGATGCTACCCAACTTTATCTGAATGAGATCGGTTTTTCGCCGTTGCTGTCTGCAGATGAAGAAGTGCGTTTCAGTCGTATGGCAATACGCGGTGAAGACGCTGGACGTAAGCGTATGATCGAAAGTAACTTGCGACTGGTTGTTAAAATCTCGCGTCGTTATATCAATCGTGGGCTGTCGTTGCTCGATTTGATCGAGGAAGGCAATCTTGGTTTGATTCGTGGCGTTGAGAAATTTGATCCAGAACGTGGTTTTCGTTTTTCAACTTACGCTACTTGGTGGATTCGTCAGACCATCGAGCGGGCGATCATGAATCAAACGCGTACCATTCGCTTGCCGATACACGTTGTTAAGGAATTGAACGTTTATCTACGAGCAGCGCGAGAGCTTACTCAAAAGCTTGATCATGAGCCAACACCGGACGAAATTGCTGAAATGCTAGATAAGCCGGTGGCAGATGTTAAGCGCATGCTGAGTTTGAATGAGCGTGTTACATCAGTTGATGTGCCTATTGGTAATAATTCAGACAAATCTGTATTGGATACCATTCCCGATGTTCACGAATCCAACCCTGCTGATCTCTTGCAAGACACCGATATGCGTCAGAACCTTGGTGTTTGGCTTGAGGAGCTGAACGAAAAGCAACGTGAAGTTCGTTTCGGTTTGCGCGGCTACGAGTCTAGTACGCTGGAGGAGGTCGGCAGAGAGATCGGCTTGACCCGTGAAAGAGTGCGTCAGATTCAAGTCGAAGCTTTAAAACGTTTGCGAGATATTCTGGAAAAACATGGCCTTTCAGGTGAAGCAATCTTTGGTGTTGCGTGATTTATTTATGCTCTAGTGTGGGGCGACGCTACAGCGTTTTGCTAGTATATCGAAAGCCGTTTTCTATTTGAAAGCGGTTTTTCGTATTGCTAAGTTGCGAAGCTCAAGCTAGTTTGCAGTTGGAATCATTGGGTGATTCGCGTATTATCGCGATCATCAAACAGGTGCCCCATTTAGTAGGGGATAATCGGGAAGTGTGGTTGATTTGGTCTGTGACAGTTGTCACGGAGTTAAATAGATCCACCGCTGCCCCCGCATCGGTATTGAGAGGTTCTCTAAACCACTGTCTCCGGCTTCGGCCGAGCCCATCAGGATGGACGGGTAGAGATGGGAAGGTGTGAACTGGCCGTAGCTGCAAGGTTACTCTCATAAGCCCGAAGACCGGCCTGTTAATCATCAACATCGAAAAGCACGGTGGGTGCTCAAGGGGAATAAAATGTCTTCAGTAGATATCAATGTTAAAGTTGGCGTAAATACGTCATCCTCACTCCTTCAAACTGCAGCGGCTATGGCTTTTGGCCTGGCGATTCTTTTTGCTGTTGGGTTTGCTCCGATGAGTGCTGCACATAACGCGGCACATGACACTCGCCATACTCTGGCATTTCCGTGCCACTGATTACTCTCTAATAACTGAAATTTCCAAACATCACATTGTTGCCTCTACGGTCAATCTGAGTATTGACCGCTAGTGCAGTGTACTGCGGCTCGATATTCGAGTCGAATACATTGCAATATCTGTCGACTGGGAGGCTACATTTGCCTTGGTCGATGAGTTCGGTTGTTTACATTGTTTAACGCTACCCGGCTATTCCGATAGTTGGGTTTTGTTGATTGGGTGTAGATTATTGGTCTGTAGGGGTGATGTTCGATAGGAGTAATCCCTGTGCTTTTTAGTCGCATAGTCTATGCCTCTCTTTTAGTCGGTTTATTATCTGCTCTGGTGTTGAGTGCCGTTCAGCAATGGCAGGTTGCGCCGATAATCTTTGCCGCTGAAGCCTATGAAGGTGCAGAGTACACTCCGACCCTGTCTGCCGGGGAGGCAGATGGCCATTCACATGAGCATGGTCACCACGACCATAGTCATGGCGAGGAGTGGGCGCCTGCAGATGGTGCAGAACGTTTGTTTTATAGCCTGATGTCGAATCTATTCGCGGGTATTGGTTTTTCTCTGGTATTGATGGCAGTCATGAGTCAATTGCAGTTGCGCGGTATGATTAGCCTGACGCCTGCAAAAGGAATATTGTGGGGCTTTGCGGGTTTTTTGGCGGTGTTCGCAGCGCCTGCGATCGGTTTGCCTCCTGAGATTCCTGGTATCGAAGCACCGCCAGTGGAATATCGCCAGGTATGGTGGTTATTAACAGTAGCTTTAACAGGTGTGGGTATTGCCGCGTTGATTTTTGCCAGTATTCGTTACAAAGTGGCTGGACTCACATTGGTGCTTCTGCCGCATATTATCGGCGCCCCAATGATTTCAGGTGCGGAATTCAAGCACCCTGATCCGGTAGTAGTTGCTGAGCTGACATCACTGCATCATGAATTTATCACGATTAGTACGGTGGCAAACCTGCTGTTCTGGCTGGTTATCGGATTGGCGAGTTCTTGGGCAGTCAGCCGTTGGATTGTAAAGCATGACGTTGTTGAGACCTGAATTTCCCTTCACAGCCGTTGCTGGCCAAGCCGATTTTAAAAAGGCGCTAATACTGGCCGCCATCGATCCGAGCATCGGTGGCGTGCTTGTCAGTGGTCCGCGTGGTGTTGCTAAATCGACCCTCGCCAGAGGGCTTGCTGATATTCTGCCGCCGCTGCCAAATCTTCCTGCGCTTGACTCGTTGACTTCGGCCTTTGTTACGTTACCTTTGGGTGCATCTGAAGAGATGCTCATTGGTACGTTGAGCCTACAGAAAGTCCTCGAAGAGCAGCAAGTTGCGTTTAGCCCTGGGTTGTTGGCTAAAGCAAATGGCGGCGTTCTTTATGTCGATGAAGTGAATCTCCTCAACGACGGTTTAGTCGATCAGCTATTAGATGTATGTGCCAGTGGCGTCAATTGTGTCGAGCGTGACGGCATTAGTCATGAACACGAAACACGTTTTATTCTATTGGGCACGATGAATCCGGATGAAGGCGAGCTACGCCCCCAGCTCGAAGACAGGTTTGGCTTGTCTGTAATTTTGGATAATGACTATTCCATTGAGGATCGGATCGATATTGTCGAACGCCGTTTGCTGTTTGATGAAGATCCTCAAGGATATGCCGCATCATGGTCTGCGGAGCAAGCCACATTGCGAGAGTGTATAGCTTCTGCTCGCAACCGCCTGGACACCGTTCAATTCAGTAGAGATCATCGGCGAACTATTGCAGAACGGGCATGCGCGGCCGGTGTTGATGGTATTCGTGCAGATATTGTTTGGGCCAAAGCGGCTATCGCACATGCTGCGTATAGTGGGCGGAGCAGCGTATTACTTGATGATATTGATGCCGTTGAGGATCTCGTGTTGAGTCACCGCCGTCAAATTCAGCCGCCGACGTCACCTCCTGAGAAAANCGATGGTTCGCCCCCAGAAGGCGAAAGTGGCGATAAACCCGACTCGACGGATGGTCACGAATCTGGGCGTTCAGGCTCTAACCGATCAAATACAAACGGCGATAACGCAGATAACTCACCTCAACCGTCCGGTAGTGGCGATTGGGGAGCAATGAACCCTCAACGTATGGCTGCTAGTGCGCCACGTTTTCTGGAAACGTTAACAGAAGCTGCGCCAGCGACTAAGCGGCAGAATACGACAAGTGCGTTGCAACAGGTTTGGAGTAGACAGGCGGGCCGGAATACCAAAGGCACAAGCAAAACAGTGGCTGACACATCAGAAGCGCTGAAAGTAAGCTGGCCAGCGACGATCGTCGCCAACAATGGTCGTATGCCTTTACAGTCATTGGTTCGTAAGCCGATCGAGAAAGGTGCACAAACACTCAATTTGATATTGCTTGATACGTCTGCGTCGACATTGGGTAAGTCAGTGTTGTCGCATGCCAAAGGCATTGTGCTTGGGTTACTTGAGCAAGCCTATTTGGCGCGTGAGCGCGTGCAAATATTGGCGTTTGGTAACCAGCAAGTAAGCCAAGTGTTGGCAGAATGTCGTTCACCTAAACAATTTCAGGACACGCTTAATGATGTCGCTGCCGGGGGAGGAACGCCATTGCGTGAAGCTTTGTTGCAGACGCGACATCATCTCGAGCGTGCTGAACGTAGTCGGCCAGGCCAACTCTTGAAAACCTGGTTGGTAACCGACGGGCGAACTAATCAGAGCGTGAAGGATATACAGCTGCCCGGCAATGTTATTGTTGTCGATACTGAAAGTACCGCTGTTAAGCGCGGCCGAGGTGTCGAAATTGCTCAGGCATTAGGTGCCGACTACCTTGCAATATGATATTGGCGCATCGGTATAGCGCTGTCGAACAAAGTGAATTCAGATTCGCCGAACCAGAAAGTGAAAGATGAAATGAGTACTTCCGACGACCTGCACAAAAAAAAGATGGCGACTAAAAAAGCCGTTAAAGATGCGCGTATTGCACAGGCTACCGAAGAGCGTGGTGTGCTGATTCTTTTAAAAGGTAATGGCAAGGGGAAATCATCTTCTGCTATAGGTACGATGGCCAGGGCATTAGGTCATGGCAAGCGCTGCGCAGTGATTCAATTTATCAAAGGGCGTAATGAAACCGGTGAGTACCGGTTTTTCCGTGATCAGGATAACCTTGACTGGTTTATTATGGGACAGGGCTTCACTTGGGAGACCCAAGACAAGGCGCAAGACATTGAGGCCGCGCAAAAAGCCTGGGCATTGGCAGAAAAATTATTGAGTGATGACACTTACGATCTACTTGTATTTGATGAAATGAGTTACATGTTCAAATACGACTACCTCGATGTAGAGCCCGTTATAGCGGCTTTGAAAGCACGCCCGAAAATGCAAAGTGTGATAATTACCGGTCGTACGATGGCGACACCGATTCAAGATATCGCTGACACGATTTCGGTAGTTCAGGATGAGCGCCATGCGTTTCGTCGGGGCGTAAAGGCGCAAGCGGGGATTGAATTTTGAATGACGTTGTAAAATGCCCCGCATTGTTTCTAGCTGCCCCGGCATCTGGGCAAGGTAAAACCACGATCACGGCAGCCATTGCGCGATATCACCGCAATCAAGGACGTGTTGTGCGTGTGTTTAAAACGGGCCCGGATTATTTGGATCCGCAAGTGCTTGAGCAAGCGTCTGGCCAACCTGTCGAACAGCTTGATTTGTGGATGGCAGGTAAAGCCTATTGTCAGCAAAAGTTGTTTGAAGCTGCGAGCGTTGCGGATTTGATCCTTATTGAAGGCGCTATGGGTATGTTTGATGGCGATCCATCAAGCGCCGACTTGGCAGCGGCATTTGGTGTACCGATTGCCATCGTTATGGATGTCAAAGGTATGGCGCAAACGGCGGCGGCAGTTGCAGTTGGCTTAGCTAATTTTCGCGATGATTACGAAGTTGCCGGCTTGATAGCCAATAATTGTGGTACTGAGCGTCACGCACAATTGATTCGTGACGCGCTGCCGTCAAACCTTCAACTGATTGCAACACTCGCAAGAGATGAGGCAGTTGCGTTACCCGAGCGGCATTTGGGGCTGGTGCAGCCTTCAGAGCGCCGTGCAGAGTTAGAACAATGTTTCGACAATGGCGTACCATGGATTGAAGGCAGCAGGCTGACTCAATTGCCCGCAGCTGTTACCTTCCATGATCAGGCCGTTGTGGAACCACCGCCAATGTTAGCGGGTTGTCGCGTCGGTGTTGCTAAAGACCAGGCCTTCAGTTTTATTTACGATGCCAATGTTCGCCTGTTGGAAGCTATGGGGGCTAGTATTCACTACTTTTCCCCGTTGAATGATTCAGCGATTCCTGATGTCGATAGCTTATGGTTACCGGGTGGTTATCCGGAACTTCATGCTGCTGCGTTAGCATCAAATTTATCCATGGTTGAAGCTATTCGAGATTTTCATCAGCAAGGAAAGCCCATTTTGGCGGAATGCGGCGGTATGCTATACAGCCTGGAAACGCTGACGGATCTTACCGGTGAAACCTATCCTATGTTAGCGATATTGGACGGTCACGGCGCTATGCGGGGCAAACGTGGGTGTCAGGGAATGCAATCAGCGCCATTACCTGAAGGTGAAATTCGCGCCCATGCTCACCATCGGTCGCGAAGCCATGATACGCCAAAAGCCATTGCTCATGGTCGTCGGCAAAGGCACACTGCGCCGGGTGAGGCGATATATCGCTCTGGCGGGTTAACGGCTAGCTATTTGCATCTATTTTTTCCGTCGAACCCTGAAGCAATAGCGCAGCTATTGTTGGGAATAACACACAATATAGATTCTCTGGAGGCAATCTGATGGATGCCAGCTTATTTTCACTACTGACACTCGGCTTGGGCCTTGGCCTTATGCATGCTTTGGATGCCGATCATGTGATGGCTGTTTCAACCTTGAGTAATCGGCAACCGGGGTTTCTGCGTACCATACGTTTCAGCGCAAACTGGGCCCTCGGGCATGGTGGTGTTTTATTGTTAAGCGGTCTATGTCTGTTTGGATTTGGATTAGCGTTGCCAGAAAATTTGCAACGTGCAGCTGAACTCAGTGTTGGCGTATTGTTGGTTGTTCTAGGGGTTGTTTGCTTTATTAGTTTTCGTCGCCAAAAAGTACGTTTTGAACGGCATACTCACGGCGAGATCGAACATTCCCACTGGACTGTTGACGGCCATGCACATAACAAAGACGCTAAAGGTAAACATGCTCCGGTTATGGTGGGTGTTCTTCATGGGTTAGCGGGTTCTGCCCCGGCACTGGCACTGATTCCTGCGGTTACCCAAGGTAATTTGTGGCATGCGATGAGCTATTTGATTGTGTTTTCACTCGGCGTCATGATTTCCATGGTGTTGTTTGGTCTGGGTTTTGGTTTTATACAAGCGCGTATTCTGGCCAACTATGAGCGTGTGTTTGAATGGAACCGACGTTTTATTGCTGCGGCATCGATCGGTTTTGGTGGTTACTGGATCGTCCAGGCAATCTGACGCCATGTGGCCGGAGAGTGAAGAGCAGCCTCGACCACTTCGAAACGGGTTGACCACGGGCAGTTGTGCAACGGCTTGTTGTGTCGCAGCTGCGCAGGCGCTGTTCGCTCAGCACTTTCCATCAGTTGTTTCCATTACCCTGCCGAAAGGCAAAATTGTCGAGCTTCCTATAGAAACCTGCGAAGTATTTGGCGACATCGCTTCAGCGAGTACGATCAAAGATGCGGGTGATGACCCCGATGTTACTCATGGCGCATTGGTGCAAGTGACACTTAGACTCTTGCCAGATTCAGACAGACGAATTGACTTTAAAGCGGGTAAGGGAGTAGGCACGGTAACTCGTACTGGGCTTGTATTAGCCGTTGGTGACGCCGCGATTAACCCTGTTCCAAGGCAGATGATTAGCGATCACTTGATTCACGCCGCAAACAAATACGGCTATGCCGGCGGTTTTGAAGTGACTGTTAGTGTACGAGATGGTGAAGCCCTGGCGTTGAAGACCATGAATCCGCGGTTGGGGATTTTGGGCGGGCTTTCTATTTTGGGGACAACAGGCATTGTACGGCCGTTTAGTTGTGCCGCTTATATTGCCTCGATTCATCAAGGTATTGATGTTGCTCGTGCGAATGGGCATTTACATCTGGCAGCTACAACCGGTAATGCCAGTGAAGGGTTTATTCAAGCGCACTACGGCATCGCTGATATGGCCTTGATTGAAATGGGTGACTTTGCTGGTGCGGTACTCAAATATTTGCGCCATCACCCGGTTAATAAAATGAGCCTGTGCGGCGGTTTTGGCAAGATCAGCAAATTGGCTTCCGGGCACATGGACTTGCACAGCTCTAAGTCGTCGATTGATCTTGAGCAGTTGGCGGAATGGGCTGCGGAAGCCGGTGCTGAAAGCCCACTTTACCGGCGTATTTGTGCGGCAAATACCAGTGTTGAGGCGCTGGGTTATTGTCAGGCTGAAGGTATTGATCTTGCCAGCCTAGTTTGTCGCAAGGCCGTTGATATCGCTTGGCATAAGGCGGGTGGACACTCGGCGATGGAGGTATGGGCTGTTGATCGACGTGGAAAGCTAGTCGGTT
Organism: BD1-7 clade bacterium; assembly: GCA_902705835.1. NCBI lineage: Bacteria > Pseudomonadati > Pseudomonadota > Gammaproteobacteria > Cellvibrionales > Spongiibacteraceae > BD1-7 clade bacterium. The sequence continues at coordinate 39,914 of CACSIN010000009.1, read as the reverse complement.
ACGCTGTTGCCGGTGACGAGAGCCCCTCATGACGGTATTGCTACTTGGCGGTACTGCAGATGCGCGGCGTCTTGCTGACAAGTTTCACGCCGCGGGCCTGACTGTTATATACAGCGTGGCGGGTTTGGTGCGGCCTCCAAAGGTTGCCTGTGAGTATATCTCCGGCGGATTTAGTCAGTTTGGTGGCATGTTGAATTACGTGAATGAGCATGGCATCACCCAGATTGTCGATGCAACTCACCCGTATGCGGTCAATATTAGCCGCAACGCTGCGTTGGCGGCTGAGGCAGCTAACATTTCGTGTTCGCGTTTTTGTCGCCCAGCTTGGTATGCGGGGCCTGAAGACAACTGGACAAATGTTGAAGATTGGACGGGCGTTGTAGACCAACTGCAAGGCTACTCTGCGCCTTTACTGAGCGCAGGGCAAATGCCGGAAGAGGTGCTGAAGAAACTTGTTGACGGCACCGCTCAACCGGTATTGAGAACAGCGGTGGCTCCTGCATATGTGCTGCCGGAGAAATTAACGTGGCTGAAAGCGATTGGACCGTTCAGTTTTGAAGATGAATACGCACTGATCAACCAACATCGGATCGACGTGGTTGTCAGTAAAAATAGCGGTGGCGAGGCAACATCAGCCAAACTGGCAGTTGCCAGGCAATTGGGTTTGCCCGTCATTATGTTTCAACGTCCGGAAAAAGTACCCGTCGAGAAGGTATTTGACGATCCGGAAGACTGTGAGCAATGGGTGATCGACAGGTATCGATCATCGCCAACGAGAAATTTGTAGGTAACCTGATGATTACAACTGATAAAGACAAACCAGCCATTCTTTTTGTCGGACACGGTTCACGCGACGTTGATGCCGTTGAAGAATTTTATCAACTGGCATCCCATTTTCGTGAACGCTTTCCTGAACGAATTGTTGAAACCGGTTTTCTGGAATTTGTTCGTCCGATTATAGCCGAAGGCGTAGAAAAGCTGGTTGAGCAAGGTGTAACTCACATCCAGGCTATTCCAGGTATGTTGATGGCTGGCGGGCATGCGAAGAATGATATTCCGAGTGAGCTGAATGCGTTGCAAGCGCAGTATGGCGTCAAGATCGAATATGGATCAGAGTTGGGTGTAAACCCGAAAATGATGCAAGCAGCACGCGCGCGTATTGAAGAATCTGAAAAACAATTTGGTGAAGATTACGACCGCAAAGACACCCTGTTGGTTGTTGTTGGGCGCGGCGCGTCGGATGCTGATGCAAATTCAAATATTTGTAAGATTACCCGTTTTCTTGAAGAAGGTATGGGCTTTGGCTGGGCGACAACATGTTACAGCGGTGTAACTACCCCGTTGGTACCTGACGCGCTTGAACGTACTTATCCGATGGGTTTCAAGAACGTTATTGTTTTTCCTTATTTTTTGTTCACCGGGCGTTTGGTGAAAAAGATTTACCAATGGTCAGATGAATTTGCTGCAGCGCATCCGGACGTGAAAGTTGTAAATGCCCCGTATCTCAATGATCATCCTCTGGTTATCGATACCTTTGTTGAAAAGCTGGGAGACATCGAAGCGGGCAATCCAAACATGAACTGTCAGCTGTGCCAGTACCGTGTGCAGATTGTCGGTAGTGAGCACAAAGTTGGTCGGGTACAAGAAAGCCACCATCATCATGTTCAAGGTATTGGAACAGATGCGGATCACCACCATCACCACCACGATCATGGGCACCATCACCATGAAACTGATGACAGCAAGGCCTAATCACGATGGCATTTGAGTACGAAACCGACCCGCAGGCGATTGAAACCGAAAGTTTCCGCCAAATTCGAACACTGACAGAGCTGTCTGCGTTTACTCAGGCCGAACAACAAGTTGCGATGCGGGTCGTTCACAGCGTAGGTATTCCTGCGGTGGCGGAGCAAATCCGGTTTTCGCCGAATGCCTGTGAAGCTGGCTGCACTGCGTTGGAAGGGGATGCTGAAATTCTCTGCGACGTAGAAATGGTCAAGCAAGGTATTACCAAGCGCATGATAGTGCGGCCGCCGCTGTGCTTTCTAAATAGTGATGAAGCTATTCGTTTGGCGCGTAAGCGCGGTGAAACCCGTTCAATGGCTGCTTTGGATTGCTGGTTGCCCTGCCTCGAAGGCAGTATCGTTGTTATCGGTAATGCGCCAACAGCGTTGTTTCGACTTCTTGAAATGATCGAATCCGGTGCACCGAAACCTGCCTTGGTCATTGGGATGCCGGTGGGTTTTGTGGGCGCGGCTGAATCCAAGCAGGCACTGTGGGATCACCACCAGCGTTTGGGTATTGAATGCATCACACTTTTAGGGCGTGAAGGCGGAAGTGCTGTGTCATCGGCCAGTTGCAATGCCCTGTTGCGGGTCAACCGCGGAGAAATCTATTAATGGTGCCGGCTAAGATCAGTGTTATTGGCTTGGGCGTTGAGGAGGCTGCGCGTTTGGATGCGTCTGCGTTGCAGGCGCTCAAGCATGCTGATCTTGTGATTGGATCGGAACGTCAGCTCCAGCAAATCAGTGCATTGATCGAGGGGTTTGTTGTTGAAACAGTCGAACTACCGAAACTGAAACGGCTGAAAAAGCTGTTGAACCAGTGCGGTGACCGGCATGTTGCATTGCTGGCATCGGGCGACCCGATGTTTTACGGCATCGGCTCTTGGGCGCGGCGTCACTTTCCGGATAAAGTAAGCAGTTACGCGGGTATTTCATCAGTGCAAGCGGCCTGTAACGCTGTGGGTGTGGCGCTACAGGATGTTGACGTTGTGAGCGTTCATGGTCGGCCACTGAGCAATATTGTTCGACACTTGGCTCATGGTAACCAGTTGGCTTTACTGACAGATGGAGATAGCCAGCCTCAAGATATTGCGCGATTGTGTTTACATCATGGTTTCTCGCAAACTGAGCTATGGGTATGCCAACGTTTGGGCTATGCCGATGAAAGTATTGTAAAACTGCAGGTTAACGAATTAAGCCACTGGGAAACCCGTCAGTTTGCAGCGTTGCATGTCACTGTTGTGCGAATTGGCGGCCACCCCGTCTATGTGCCCGAAGGGCCGGGGATATCCGATACTGCGTTTATTACCAGCATGGATAACTCGGTTGAAGCGGGCAAAGGCTTAATCACTAAAAAAGAAGTTCGGCTCAATATATTGTCATTGCTAGCACCGCGTCGCTGTGGAGTAGGCTGGGATATCGGCGCCGGTTGTGGCGGCGTGAGCGTTGAATGGGCCTTTCAATATGCCAAGACTGACATTCATGCCGTTGAGAAGCATCCAGAACGTCTGCAATGTTTACACGCAAATCGTGAACGTTTTGGCGTCAATAACCTGCATATTCATGCAACGTCTGCACCACAGGCGTTGGCAGATTTACCGGATCCTGATGCCGTTTTTGTCGGCGGAAGCGATGGACGTTTAGCAGATATTCTCTCGCACAGTTGGTTAAGGTTGTCTCAGGGTGGGCATTTAGTTGCCTCCGCAGTTACCGAAAACAGCAAAGCTGTGCTACATGAATTTATGCAGTCTATCCAGTGTAGCTATCAGCAGTCGGTGCAAATTGCTGTCAACAAAGGTAGTGAGCTGGCTGGGCAGCAAATCTATCGTCCGGCACTGCCGGTAACATTGATTTTAATGGTGAAATAATTCATGGGCAGTGAAACTTCTCAAGTCTGTTTTTACGGTGTGGGTGTTGGACCGGGTGATCCTGAGTTGCTAACACTGAAAGCCTACCGTGTTATTCGTGAAGCTGATGTTGTGGCTTATCTGATGAATGATAGAGGTATTTCGCAAGCGCAAACCATTGCGCAAGCAGCACTGGATGACGGAAAAGAACACCAGCAATACCTTCCGATTCAGATCCCGATGACAACCACTCGCGGCGTTGTTAATAACGTTTATGATCAAGCGTCAGCCGATATACAAACTGCGTTAAGCCAAGGTAAATCGGTGGCTTTTCTTTGCGAAGGTGATCCCTTGTTTTTTGGTTCCTTTGCTTATCTGTTAGAGCGAATTGAAGGGAAATATCCGTGCCAGGTTATTCCGGGCGTTACGTCAATCAGCGCAGGTTCCGCTGCCCTTGGCTTGCCACTCACGATGCTGAAAGAAAGCCTTGCTGTGGTAAGCGGTCGTCATACGGATGATTATATTTCGCAAATATTGTCTAACGTCGATACCGTAGTAATTATGAAAGCCGGCCTTGCCAGAGAACGTTTGATGCGACTGATTGAAGAAGCTGGTCGTACTGATGATGCGAATTACCTTCAATATATCAGCCGAGACAATGAATACGTTACGACAGATATTACGACGCTGGATAAAGAACCCGGTCCGTATTTCTCGTTGTTTATTCTGACGCGTACGCCTTTAGCGTGTCGTGGACAGAATGACAACGTTGATGAATAAGCAGAATCGGTTTAGGCGTTAACGTGGTTGTACATATCTATACGCTGACTGATGTTGGCTATTCGCTAGGCCAGTCTATTCAGGCGCATCTGATCGATGCTGGGCAAGATGCTGAAGTGTTTTTGCGTCCGAGGCCTTTTAAGGTGACGGTTCAGCAAGCGTTTTCAGCGGGGCACCGATTGATCATGATTTGTGCTACCGGCATCGTTATGCGCACATTAGCGCCGGTGCTGAAAGATAAATACCAGGATCCAGCGGTGCTGGTTCTTGATGAGCATGGTGAATTTGTTATTCCGCTGCTGTCGGGCCACGAAGGCGGGGCCAATGAATTTGGCCGACGCATCGCCGATGCCTTGGGTGCACAACTGGTTCAAACGACTGCTGCGTCATATACGCAGCCTGTTTATGCCGTTGGTATGGGTTGTGAGCGCCACTGTCCCGTCGAATTTTTGCAAGATGTTCTTACTGATTGCCTTGCGGTCGCAGGCATCGAAAAAAATGACATCTCCGCGATCGCCAGTATTGATATTAAATCTGACGAAAAAGCCTTGATCGCCTTGGCGCAGATGCTTGAGGTGCCGTTTATTTGTTATCCGGCGGAGCAACTTCATCCGTACGAAAATCAGCTCAGTCAGCGATCTGACTATATTTTCAAAACTGTGGGTGTCTACGGCGTGGCTGAATCAGCTGCGTTGGCTGTGGTAAATAATGCCACTGAACAACCGGCAGAACTTGTGGTACCAAAACGTAAAAATGCGAAAGCCACATGCGCTGTTGCTCGTAGTTATCCGACAAAAGCACATCCTTCTTCCTAACAAGCTGTTAATCGATAAGTAGAAATAGCATGACTCAATTGTTTGTAATAGGGGCGGGGCCAGGGGATTCAGACCTGGTAACGCCAAAAGCGCGCAACGCTATCGAGGCGTGCTCTGATCTTGTAGCCTACGGCCTTTATCTGGATTTGCTAGGCGATGTTTGTAACGACAAAGCCCATCATGACTTGCCCCTCGGTGAAGAAATCGGTCGGGCCAAATTGGCATTGGATTTGGCCGCCTCGGGTAAAACAACGGCGCTAATCTCCAGCGGTGACATTGGCATCTACGCAATGGCGACATTGGTGTTTGAATTGCTTGATCAACAACTTCAAGGTAAGGCAGATAACCCAGCTTGGTTGGACGTCGAGATCGAAGTCATTCCAGGAATTTCTGCCATGCAGGCAGGTGCCGCGCGTGTTGGGGCTATGTTAGGGCATGACTTTTGTACCGTGTCGTTGTCCGATTTGTTAACGCCCTGGGAAACCATCGAAAAACGCATTCACAGTGCAGGTTCTGGCGATTTTGTTGTGTCTTTCTACAACCCCAAATCACGCAAACGCGATTGGCAGATCAACACCGCACGCGACATTCTGTTGCAATACCGCCCAGCATCGACGCCGGTATTGATCGGGCGTCAACTCACCCGCGAGGATGAGTCCATTCGGATTATTCGTTTGGATCAACTACATGCGGACGACATCGACATGTTTACCATGGTCTCTGTCGGTAATAGTGAATCGCGCCATATTGTTAACGGCAGCCGAGAGTGGGTTTATACGCCGCGCGGCTATCGTAAAAAGCTTGTGTAATAGGAGCCAACCATGAAAGTATTTTTTATTGGCGCAGGTCCGGGCGATCCGGAGCTGATTACCGTCAAGGCATTGAAAGCGATTGAAAAATCGCCAGTGATTTTATACGCCGGCTCGTTGGTGCCTAAGCAGATCATTGAGCCCTACGAGGCCAGTGCTGCAAAGATTATCGATACTGCGTCTATTGATCTGGAAGAAATCATCGCCCATATCGTTGAGGCCCAGGAAAAAGGACAAAATGTTGCCCGTGTGCATTCAGGAGACCCTTCTGTTTACGGCGCCATTGGCGAGCAAATTCGTCGTCTGGAATCGTTAGGTATTGATTACGAAATTATTCCTGGTGTCACTGCGACATCTGCATCGGCTGCCTGGTTGGGTAAAGAGCTGACGTTATCGGGGGTGTCGCAAACGATTATCATGACACGCTATGAAGGAAAAACCCCGTTTCCTGAACGCGAGCGCTTGCCTGCACTAGCGGCGTCCGGCGCAACATTAGCAATTCATTTGGGCGTTACTCGGATTCACAAAATTGTTGAAGAGTTGATTCCGCATTACGGCGAAGATTGCCCTGTAGCGGTTTGTTATCGTACCACTTGGCCTGATCAAGATAAGGTCACCGGAACGCTAAAAGATATTGTCGAGAAGGTACGTGCCAAGAAGTTTACTCGTACTTCGTTGATATTGGTTGGGCATGTATTAGGCAGCGACGATTTCCGCGATTCCTACCTGTATGATCAAGATAAGGCCCACGTTTATCGTCCAAAAGTGAAGAAGCCGGTCGCGCGTGATGTGCAAAGCACGACCGCCCACCCGACGTTGAAGTCTTCCTAAGTTCTTCTGTTTTGCTTTCAGGTGCGATCCGCTACCGGCGGCGCGCCTGCATAGCTTGGCTGAAACGAATCAGCTCCATAATATTCTCCAGATTCACAATCCCCGCCAGTTCACCGTTTTTCTCAACGGCGACCATATTGCAATGATGGCTTTGCATGTTGTCCAACAGGTTTTTTATCGGCGTACTAGCGTCTACTGTAATGAGGGTTGGTAAGTCGAGTTCGTGAATTCGGGTTGAACGATCGTGGTCATGCAGCGCCTGAACCAGCTGGTTTTGAGTCAGTACGTGGGTTAGAAGGTGGCGACTACCCACGGGGAAATCCTTCTGGCTGCCCGCAATGGTATGTTCAACTGCATGGCTCAATACATCATCTGGCGAGACAATACGGAATTCCGTAAGCATGGCCTGTTCTGCTGTCATGTGTTCCAAGACATCGCGATTCTGTTCCATTTGGTTTTCTGCGGTGGCGCCAAGCCAAAGAAATATGGCGATCAAGAGTAGGAAAGGGTTATAGAACACGCCCAAAATACCAAACAAGATGGCAAACCCTTGGCCAATGGTTGCCGCTTTGGCAGTCGCGGCGGCGTGGCTCATGCGAGTCGCCAGCGCTGCACGTAATATGCGCCCGCCGTCCATGGGGAAGGCCGGAATCAGGTTAAACAGCGCTAGAAAAATATTCACAACCATTAAGCGAAACGCAAAAGAGCCGTCGATTCCCATCAGCAATTCGGCACTAATCTGCGTATTGGTCAAGTGAATCCAGACCCACAGCAATAGCGCAATAACGAGGTTGACCGCAGGCCCTGCGACCGCCACCAGCATTTCTTCGAACGGTTTCTCCGGCATTTTTTCCATCGCCGCGACACCACCAATTGGGAGGAGGGTGATGTGTTTAGTTACCACCCCAAATCGCCTTGCGGTTAATGCATGGCCGAATTCATGGAGAACAACGCAGCCAAACAGAGTGATGATGTAAACCGCGCCTTGAATCGCCGCAAACACAGTGCCGAAGTTCGCCCAGTAGATCCACGCAAACCACAAAACCAGTAGCAGAAAGGTAGCGTGAATATTCACATCGATGCCCGCAATACGGGCCAGTTTCCAAGACCATTTCATAACAGTTTTCTCGCTGGAGCGCGGTTTGATTAACCGCGGCCTTTATTTGATTGTACGCTACAGGGCCTTTTGTTGCTCGCAGCTCGGATCTTTGCATTTCGGTAGAGGGATATTTCCTAACGTTTCAAACGCGATGGGTATTCCATCCGTCTACTTTTGCTACAGAACCGCAAGAACTCTGCATATGCCTTGTGATAGCATTCAGCCATTCATGACGAGCCCTGTCATCAGGATGTGTTGTTCGCTGGATTGAACCGCAACAGCAGAAGTGTTGGGCATGGATTACATAGGAGTACTCAGGTTGTCGCAAAGACCCGTTTTGTCGCCGTCGGATGCCGATTGGTTGACGCAGACCTTCCCATGCGTTCAGTCGCGACCGGCTGTTCAGGCCATGCATTTTTCAGCCGAACATTACAAATTCTTGACCGAAAATTTCAACCGCTACGGCGATCGTTTTACGTTTAGAATCCCGCGTTTACCTCAACGGCTGATATTGGGTAACCCGGAAGACATCAAAGTTGTGAGCGCGCTAAAGGGCGATGATTTATTCTCCGGCGATGCAGGCATTATGGCCAATCTTGGTGAGCGCAGTGTGATGTTTCTCGATGGCGCACCCCATCGCCGTGCACGGGCGTTGGTTGCCCCGCCGATTAACGGCAAAACGCTCGATAGCTATGCTGAGACCATGCTTGAGATCACCCATGACGTGATTGATAGCTGGCAGCCGGGTACGCAAGTGTGTGTGCAATCGGCGTTAACCACAATCACGTTACGTATCATTGGTCGTTGCGTGCTGGGTTTTGATGATCATTCTGAAGCACTGGAGCGTGTGGATACTTGGCTAACCTCGCTGTCGAACAAACGTTTGCAGATGGTTGGGTTCATGGTTGGTTTTAACAATATGCGGCGTTTTCTTGAGCGCAAGACTTTCGCTCGATTAGCTGGCGACCACAGTGTGATGCCGTATCCGGGCATGTCGAGCACGGCAATGAAGGCCGATATCGTCCGAGGGCTGCAAGCCGATATTGAGCAGTGTCGTCAGTCTGGCGATCAGTCGCGTACGGATGTGCTTTCGCTGTTGGCGCATACTCGGGACGACAACGGTAATCTAATGGACGTTCAAGACATCATCGATCAATTGATTTTGTTTTTCTCCGCAGGTCATGAGACGACCGCCAAGAGCTCAGCATGGGCGCTGAATGATATTCTGCAGCGGCCGGATTTGATGCACGCTATTCAATCAGAAATACACCAACAGTTTGACGGTGTTATTGATGATCCCCGCCAATGTATGGCGATGCCATTGCTGAATTCTGTGATTAAGGAATCCATGCGTTTGTCTCCGGTCACTACCATGTTGCAACGTGAAATAACGCGGCCTGTTCAGTTGTATGATCTGGAATTACCAACAGGCACAACCATTGCTCCATGCAATTTTATTGCGCAGCGACATCCGGATTATTGGCTCGAACCGTTAACATTTATGCCAGAGCGATTTATTGATTTTAAGCCGGCTAACGAAGTCTATTGCCCGTTTGGATTGGGTGGGCGCAAATGCCTGGGAGTGAGTATGGCTTACTTGGAAATGCCAATTATCTTGACGGCATTGCTGAGTCGGGTTGAATTCGACCCTTTGCCGCTGCAGTACACCGCGCCTGAATTTGGGGGTATTACGCTAGCTCCCGAAGGGGGAGTTACTGTGAATGTGCGCAAGATTCGGCCGCGCATCGAGCATCGAGTAGCCGCCGCCGTATGATGAGTCTATTTGAGCGCGTGACCGCGCAAGCGCATTAAGGCTTTCACGCGGCGTTGTTCGGTTTCACTGAATTCGTGTTGCAATAAATCGGTAACGGCCCGTTGTTTATCGTTATCGGCTAACCCCTGCGCACGCTGCAGTTGCAGGAATTGCAGTTCAAAATAATCGAGGCGTTGCTGCCATTCGTTGCGTTGTTGTTCCAGCGCCTGCATACGGGTTGCCGCAACTTCGCCAAATATTTCCGTTGTGATGGCGACTTTATCATTTGGTGATTGTTTAACACGCTGCTGGTAGGTTTGCCATTGACGATGTTGTTTCGCCGCTTTGCTAGGCCGGCTCAATTGTTGTTGGTATTGATTGAACAGCACGTCAGCTTCTAAGGCTGAAAAATACTCACGGCGAAAGTCATCCAGATCATCAACTTGGCCATCTCGCTCTGCCAGTGCGTTTTGGTAAGCGAGATAACGCTGAAACAAGTCATATACCTTGGGTGCTGCGGCGGCAGAGAAACGTGAACGGACATCCTGATCGATCAATTGATTGATGGTGGTCTGAGGTTTTTCGCCACGTAGGCTTAGAAAGTAATCGAAATAAAAGACCAGGCCCGGTTTTAACCAGATATCACCGCCAATGCCTGGGGCGTCGATGCGAGTGCCGTCCAATGAGGTTGATCGCAGCTGCTGAGTGAGGTTGTCAGGTGCTGAAATTTCAGCGCTATCCGCAATCTTTGACGCGGATTGCATTGGCTCGAAAGATGGTGAGGGCTCACTAACAGAGTTTTTATGTTGTTCAGTCGTATCGGACCAGAAGATATAAGTAGTGACGATCAGAACGATCGTCACCAGAGTAACGGGTAATTTATAACCCATCAGTTTTCATGCGGTTGGCGTGTGCCCGATAGATATTCAATGGATTGGTCGATGTTGGATGGCGTAGCCCTAATGCCTGATTGCTTAAATCGGTATGGTTTAGGAAGTAGTCATCCCGAATCACTTTGCCTAGGTGTGTTGCGCAGCGATTCATCGTGCCGTCGCTCTCGCCGGGTTCATACAAGTCTGCCGTTGCCTGTAAGATTCTATCGGTGGGGTCGAGACTGTTGGTTGCAATAGCGATGCCGCCCCATGAATAGTAATTCACACCATTGACTTCATCAGGGCCTTGGCCACATTCAACAGTTGGCAAACCTTGGGGGTGCTGCAAGTTAAATGCTGCCGCCCCCTCAAAGCCAACCGTGTAAAAAGCATCTTTAGCGACTTGTGGAAGCGGGTTTTCTGGAGTTTGGGCGGCGTCGATCAGCAGGCCCATGGTATTCAAAATGGGTTGTAGCAACGCACTGGAGAAAAAGCCTTCGAGGCGATCGTTCAGCAGTGCTGCTTTTTCAGACCCCATGGCATTGACGCCACCGGCCGTTGAAATGGATGCCACTAATTCGGGTGCAACCGATGCAACATATCGAGCCGTGGGAGAGCCGTGGCTGTGTGCGATCAGGTTAAATTTCTGATGCCCTAGATTGGCTTTGTAATCTTGCAATTGCGCCAACAGCTGTTCACCGCGCAGCTCGTTGCCGGCAAGAGATGACATCGTCGGAATCAATACCGTAGCACCACCCGCTTCAAGAGCTTGGGGCACTTGATAAAAGTAATTGATGCCCAAAATGTCTCCAAAACCAAACATGCCGTGTACCAATACAATAGGGTATTGGGTATCGGTGTAAGTGGTATCGGCGGCATTATCGAAAGCTGGCGGTTTAAGGCCAATAGCAAATTCGAATGTGGGTTTACAGGCGGTGAGCATCAGCGCGGCAGATACCAGCGCGACGGGTAACAATGTTTGTTTTAGGCGATTCATGAAGCGATTTACTCGGTGACAAGACGTGCTTATTTTTATTTTTTATCTGTGCTCAATAATGCGGTTTTTTTCGACATAAATCGAGTTATTCTTGGGCTCGGTACCGAGCTTGTCGCTCGATAGGCCCTTTCCGGTGTGTTTTTCTACCGTTGAGCCTTGCGGTAACCGATTCATGTAAAGAAGTATTAAATTAGATAACTCTAAATTAGTTATATCTTTATTACTGTGCTAACATTCCTCTAAACCTGTCGGATGGATTAGACCATGCAATCATCTGAAAAAGATTTATCAGCCATCGCTGAAAAAGCCGAACTCGCAGCCAGCTTTTTGAAGTCGCTTGCTAACCCGAATCGACTGATGGTGTTATGCCATTTGTTGGAAGGGGAGCTCTCCGTTGGTGAATTAAACCAACGTGTGCCGCTATCTCAATCGGCGTTATCACAACACTTATTAGTACTGCGTGACGCAGAGATGGTCGCCACACGGCGAGAGTCTCAGGTTATTTATTACTCATTGAAAGATGAGCGCGTTAAGGCAATTCTGGCCACACTTTACGACGCTTTTTGTGCGTAGTCAGTTTCTCTGATCGCGCGGCTGAGGTAATCGGGGAGATCTGATGAACGATCCATCAACACATCATACACACTGGTTAGACAGATTGGTTGAACGTAGCCTGTCGGGTGGCTTGCCGATCGTTATCATGGTGATGGCTTTAGCCGCAGGATTACTTGCCCTAAACCTGACGGCGCGTGAAGAAGAACCTCAGATCGTTGTACCGATGATTGATGTATTAGTTGAGGCGCCGGATCTCAGCGCGCGTCAAGTAGAGCGGCAAGTTACTTTGCCACTGGAAAAACTACTGTCCCAGATCCGCGGTGTTGAGCATGTGTACTCCACCACGGTAGAAGGGCAGGCGGCAGTAACGTTACGATTTTTTGTTGGCGAAGATCGTGAAGACGCCATTCTGAATACCTATAACAAACTCCACTCCAATCAGCAGCGTATTCCTGCTGTTGTGAAAAACTGGCGGGTGCAGCCCGTCGAAGTTGATGATGTTCCGATTTTGATGCTGGCGCTGTGGTCTGACACAGACGCCGTGTCCGACTTTGAGTTGCGGCGCTTAGCAGAAGAAATCTCCGTGCGTTATCAGGCGATCGATTCAACCAGTGAAGTTAATGTCGTTGGCGGTCGCCCGCGTGCTTTACAAGTGTTGCTTGATCCGCAGCGGCTGGCAGCACGCAACACGACCGTTAATGAAGTCGTGCAGGCGCTGACGCGTTCCAACGTATTACGTTCAGCAGGTTTGTGGTCGTTCAATAACGAATCTATTCGATTGGAAGCTGGTGATGTTTTCCGCTCGCAGGCGGAACTCGAAGATACGGTGATCAATGTTGTTAACGGCCACCCGGTATTGTTGAAAGACGTTGCTCGCGTCGTTGATGGCCCGGCAGACCCTGTGTCTTACACCTGGCTGGATTTTGCAGCATCGGCTGAAAAAGCGGCGCTGGATGATAGGCCAATGGCGGTTATTTCCATTGCTAAGCAGGCTGGTAGCAATGCAGTTGGTGTTGCTAATGATGTTCATGCGTTGACCGCCGAGTTGGCGAAGCATGTGCTGCCTGCCGGTGTGCATATCGAAACCTTACGTGATTACGGCGCGACGGCAGATGAAAAGGTCAATCAATTAACCTCCAGTCTGCTTTTTGCGGTAATTACCGTGGTGATTTTTATTGCTGTGTTTCTGGGGTGGCGGCCTGCCGTTGTTGTCGGTTTAGCCGTACCAATTTGCTACGGCGTCACCTTAGCGTTAGATATGGCGTTTGGATATACCATCAACCGGGTTACCCTGTTTGCCCTAATTTTATCGCTGGGTTTACTTGTTGATGACCCGATTACTGGTGTCGATAATATCGCTCGAATGATTCGCCAGAAAAAGGCGGATCAAAGCCTTGCCAGCAGAATCGTTGCAGCAATGGCAGAAATCCGTATTCCCTTGGTGATGTCGACCGTCACTATCATTCTTGCATTTATCCCACTGGCGTTTATCACCGGCATGATGGGGCCTTATATGGCACCGATGGCTTTCAATGTACCTATCAGCGTTATGGTTAGTACTGTGGTGGCATTCTTGGTGACGCCTTGGCTGGCAAAGGTTTTTTTGAAACCTGCTGCAGAATCGGTGCCCGCAGACGGTGATGTGTCGGCTTATGATCAACGTTTGTTGAATATCTATCGACGTATTCTGGAGCCTTTTTTAGTCACTCGCGGTCGCGCTAAAGCCACCTTGTGGGTTGTGCTGGTACTTTTCATTGCTGCTGCCATGTTACCCATGCTGCGTTTGGTGCCGCTGAAATTACTGCCTTTCGATAACAAAAACGAAGTCCAAATCCTAATTGATATGCCAGAGTCTGCATCCCTTGAACAGACTTCGGCGCTGGTAAAAACGCTTTCAAATGAAGTGCGCCGAATTCCAGAGGTAACGGCGGTTGCTAACTTTGTTGGCGTGCCTTCGCCGATCGATTTTAACGGTATGGTGCGTCGATACTATCAACGCAGTCAGCCGCATATGGCGGATATGCGTTTAACGCTGCTTGATAAGTCAGAGCGCGATCATCAGTCGCACGGTGTGGTATTACGTTTGCGCAAATTACTGGCGCCGTACAACCAAAATGGCATCACGATCAAAGTGGTTGAAGTGCCACCGGGGCCGCCGGTGTTGTCAACACTCACGGCTGAAATCTATGGCAGTGCATTCACCGATTATGATGAGCTGGGTGCAGCGACGGATGTATTGGTTCAGCGGTTACAGCGTGAGGCACATGTGGTTGAGGTAGATGCTACCGTGCAAGCACCGCAATCCAATTTGCGTTTTGTTACGGATAAACAGAAGGCGGCGTTATCCGGAGTTTCAACAGAAGACGTCGCCACTACGTTACTGATTGCAAACGAAGGGCAGATCGCCAGCTACCTCCAATACGAAAACGAAGCGGCACCGCTGCCCATCGAGTTAAAAGTGGCGGAGCAAGAACGATCGTCATTGGCTGATTTTAAACGCCTTTACCTAAAAGGGCAGCAGGGCGTGAATCAGCAAAAAAGTGAACAAGGGTTAGAAAGCGCACCGCAACCGTTAGTGGCATTGGGCGAATTGGGCCATTTTGAAACACTGTCGGTTGATCAGGCTATTTTCCATAAGGATCTCAAGCCTGTGGTGTACATCACCGCTGAGTTGTCTGGACGTACACCGGCTGAAGTGATTGCTGATGTGAATGCCGATCAGGTTGCGTGGGGCGAAACCTTACCCGATAGCGAATCAAACGACTGGCGTGGGCGTAGCTTTTTATCGAGTGGTGCTGGTGATTACTGGCAGTTGCCTGAAGGTGTTGATGTGAAATGGACCGGTGAAGGCGAGTGGCGCATCACGGTTCGTGTGTTTCGCGATATGGGCTTAGCCTTCGCTTTTGCACTAACCGCTATTTTTATCGTATTGCGTCTGCAAACACGTTCATCGGCGTTGTCATTAATTATTATGTCGGCGATTCCACTGACCATTATCGGCATCATGCCGGGCTTCTGGCTGTTGAACCAGTTTGGCGAACGTAGCATCGCAGGTGCACCAGAGCCGGTATTGTTCACCGCTACCGCGATGATCGGCATGATTGCTCTGGCCGGTATAGTTGTACGAAACTCGCTGATTTTGGTTGAATTTATTACTCAAGCGCAGGATGAGGGTATGGCCTGCAAAGAAGCGTTGATACAAGCCGGCGCCGTACGTATGACACCCGTTTTGCTGACCGCAGGAACCACGATGTTAGGTAATGTCGTGATTACCCTAGACCCAGTATTCAGCGGTTTAGCGATCGCGATTATTTTCGGCATTGTCGCCTCAACACTGTTTTCGCTGCTGGTCGTTCCTGTGGTGTATTACCTGGTGTTTGATAAATCCGATGTGCAGCCAGTTGATGAATGCAACGCTGAATCTGTCTCTGATAAACAGCACTGATTGACTATTGAGAGGATGGTAACCATGAATAAGTCGTCGTATAAAATAGTCATCTCGGTCGCCGCCCTTGCGGTGTTGTTGGTCGGTATTCTGTGGATGGCCGGCACCTTCAATAGCAAGGTGGCACCGGGCTTGAAAGAACCAGAAGCAGTCGCGGTCGGTGAGCCCGTTGGTATTGCCGAGCGTGTACAGGTCAATGTGACCGAAAGCGTTCCGGCGACAATACGCGCCCAACAAACCACCAACATTGCTTCACGCATATTGGCGCGTATTCAACGCGTAAATGTTCGCGCCGGAGCTCAGGTCGAGCAGGGGCAACTGTTGGTTCAGTTAGAAGATGCCGATGCCAAGGCGCGAGTAGAGCAAGCGCAGAGTCAAATGAGCTCCGTCAGTGCGCGTTTGAAAGAAGCCCGCAGTCGTTTGAATCGTGTTAGCCGTTTGTTTGATGATGGTTTGGTAGCAATTGCGGAAGTTGAAGCTGCGCAGGCTGATTTTGATGATCTTACAGCGCAACTTGAGCGCTCACGTCAGGCCTTGAAAGAAGCACGAGCAACGCAGGCGTATACTCAAATTCGAGCACCGATTGCGGGCCGTATTGTTGATCGTCTTGCTGAACCGGGTGACACCGTATCTGCGGGGCAGACGGTGCTTTCGTTGTACAACCCCGCGTCATTGCGCGTTGAGGCACAAGTGCGTGAAGCGTTGGCACTGGATATGATGATCGGCCAAAAGATTACTGTTGATGTGCCTTCCAAAGATCGGGTGGTCGACGGCTCTGTTGAAGAAATGGTGCCTGCCGCAGAACCGGGTTCACGCAGCTTTTTGGTGAAAGTAGCGATAGCGAATAATCTGGATTTGCTCCCAGGCATGTACGCGCGATTAATTGTTCCCGTTGAGCAAGAAGCGCGTGTTATTGTGCCCGTCACGGCGGTTGGTCATATTGGCCAGCTGGCGATGGTATGGGTAAAAACACATACGGGTACCGAACGTAGGCTGGTGCGTTTGGGGCAGCAAAGTCAGGGGCATGTGCATGTGACATCCGGTCTCAGTGGCGGTGAGACACTGCTAGAAGTGCCTGCTGCAGCATCCCAGTAATCGGTAGATGTGCCAGCAAGCCTGAATTTCTGACCTGATCGGGGTATAATCGATAGCGTCTGTGCCTGACCCGGATATCCGGTTTCAGGCACAGACGTTTTTTATTGCCCGACTTTTCTCGATATCCACTCCTATTTCTCGATACTTCAAGGTACACACGATGAGCATTCAGTGGTTTCCCGGCCATATGTATAAGGCCACGAAAGAAATCAAAGAAGTCCTGCCCAAGGTCGATGTGATCATTGAAGTATTGGATGCCCGAATTCCCTACAGCAGCGAAAACCCGGTGATTGGCAACTTGCGCGGTGAAAAACCGTCGATCAAACTGCTTAATAAAGCGGATCTAGCCGATGCGGCGATCACTGATGATTGGATTCGGTATCTAGAAATGGAACGAGGTGTCAAAGCGCAAGCTGTGTCGCAGCAGGCACCTGACCGCATTCGCCAGTTGACCGAACTGGTCAAAAAACTGGTGCCTCACAAGGCCGACGCAGTGGGTAATATTAATGCCTTGATTATGGGGATTCCGAATGTCGGCAAATCGACCATCATCAACACACTGGCTGGTAAGNCGATTGCGAAAACCGGTAATGAACCTGCAGTGACCAAAGGCCAGCAAAAGATCAACCTGCACAACGGTATTATGTTGTGGGACACCCCTGGGATTCTCTGGCCCAAGGTTGAAAACGAGAAAAGCAGCTACCGATTGGCAACCACTGGAGCTATTAAAGATACCGCCATCAGCCATGACGATGTCGCATTTTTTGCGGCTGAGTACCTGTTACGAGCGTACCCTGAGCGTTTAGCCGAGCGCTACCAACTAGACCCTGTACCTACTACCGAATTAGATTTGCTCGAGGCCGTTGGCCGCAAGCGTGGTTGTCTTGTGGGCGGTGGACGTGTCGACCTAGATAAGGTATCGAAACTGTTTTTGACGGAACTGCGTGATGGTACTTTAGGTGCATTAACCTTCGAAACACCCGTAATGGCGGCCCAAGAGAAGGTTGAGGTTGAAGCCCTGATTGCCCGAAAAGAAGAAGAAATGGCTGCAAAAAAAGCAGCCCGCAAGAAAAAATTCAAAAAGCGCCGTTAAACACAGCCCAAGCTATTTCAACTTCGCTCTAACTCGCTCAGAAGACATGTCAGGCCAAACTGTTGATTGATATCAGTCTTGTGTTGGGCTGGTCGCGGCTTTTCTCAGTGCCAGAATATGGCCGATATACACGGCCAGCAACGACAAAAGTGTTAAGCCGATATTGACGCCAATACCTTGATTTTCATCCCCGGCATACAGGCAAAAGATTCCTAGCAACACCATTAAAATCGCATTGTTTTTACGTGCGTCTGTTTTGTTCTTGAGAGTACAGAAGTAGCCGGCATATACCGATATCATCAAACCGATCCCTCCGATTGTCAGGCTGAATAACCCCGTCGGGCTGATATTGCTCAATGCGTGGGCCAGCTGGTCTTCACTCATACCTTGTGACGCGAGCACAACGGCATACGCTACCCCAGCAATCACGCTGATTGCGATGGTGGCGATGATATCTAGCAGTAACGCCAATGTTATCGCTTTCCAAGAGGCCATTTCTACCTGTGGTGGCGATGGTGGGCTGGATTCGGGCGGCCTGAATAAATCGTCCGTCATAGCGGCTTCCTTTGCCTGTGATTCAGTTGTTGAGTAGTAATAATAGTTTTGCGAAGTATCGATATGAGGTAGTTATTGGTTTTCGACGTGCTGTCGAAAGGCATTGAATAACGACCTAATCACTGCCAGTTACTGTCGTCCCAACTGCTTTGATCCCACACTGCGGCTTCTTCAGCGGGTGGTTCAGGTGTTGGTGTTTCTTCGATACACGCACTTAAAAGCACGCTGCACGCTAACAGAGGCAGTAGATATTTTATTGTGTGTTTCATGGTTTTGGGGTTCCCTGATCAGCAATATGGAGCTGCTGAGCGCAGAAATTTAACTGAAGACTGCCTAGAGTCTACCAGAAAGGGTAAGCGGAGGTGAAGGGAATTACCAATAGCGTGGGTAGTTGAGGGATAACATAAAAAAACCGCAAACGTTGTTGGTTTAAACAACGTTTGCGGTTTGGATAGGTCGACTTTGGGGGGTTAGTCGACTTGAGGGTTAATACTCATATTGAAACGCAGGTGGCCATTGCCGGTATCGAATGCATCGGTGGTAACCTCACTTGATACTTTTTGGCCGTTATCCAGTTCGCTTTCGAGGTTTGGAATATCAATTTTCAGTTCAGTATTCGATAGATACGGATACAAAATATCAAAGCCAAACTGAACGATGCGGATCAGGGTTTCATCCGGTACATTGAGTTTGAAAAATCCCAGATCTAACAATGGGCCGGTTTGTACTAGGTTGTTGATTTGCAAGTTCGGCGATTGGTTAATGGTAATTGCCATAATCTTATCTCTCGCTTCCATCAATACCCCAGCTTCAATATCGGCATTGGCGAAGAACAACTGCTCCCATTTACCATCTTTTTTCTCACTGACGCGCATGGTTGCGTTGCGGTAGCCTATATCAGCCTGATTAGTGTCGGTACCGTGGAAGAAAATCGAACCCGGGCCGCTTGGTACCAGCTCCAGCATACGATCGCCGTTTTTGCCGTCATCGTCGCCAATAGCCTCTGGTCCAAACAATACCTTACGGTCACTCAGGTTCACTGTTACATGTGTCATACCGATACTGTACAGGGTATCGAGGCCCTGATTGATCACGTTGCTGTTAACGTTAACCCGCAGGTTACTGTTGCCAGTGTCGGATGTCAGATATTCACCAATCGGTTGCGCCTGATACACAGAGCCAAGTGAGCGAATCAGGTTGTCTGGCGCATTTGCGATCTTAAGGCCGCCATTGTAGGTCATCGTCATGCTGTCATCATCGGTTGTGACACTGTCAGCGTAAGTTGACAGGTCAAAACTATGGCCTTCTTCATTGCTTATATTCATACCAATGCGAATCTGATTCAGGTTGTTCGCAATGGTTGATTCGATAATGTTACGGGTCATGGTTTTGAAGAGCCCGGTATTTTTCAAGGTCGGTACAAGACGTGAAATCAAGCGGCCTGTCCAAGAGTTGCCCTCTTTATCGAGAATACCCTTGGTGTCATACATTTGGATATTCACGCTGTCTAACAGGTCAACACTGAAACGACCGTCATTGAGCGTCAGGTCAACCTGACCGGTAACGTCAACGGTCTCGATGAGCAGATCGACATAGCCCCAATCGGTTCGGCAGAAGCCAAACTCTAGGCGTTTAATTTGTTCCTCATACCAGCTTCGTGGTTTACAGGTCGTCATCAATTTAACTTTGGCATAGATACCTGCGGTTTCTTTGGTCGCNGTCACGTTCCCGTCATTGTGGGTATACGCTTGATCAGGAAACATATGCACGTTCAGATTGATGCGGTTATCTTTTTCATCAGCGAAAGAAAACTCATTGATCGACCCTTTACCGATATACATCGTTTCAACTTTGATATAAACATGTGCCACACCGGCATCCATGGCATATAGCACGTTGCCGACACCACTGCGTTCGAGTGCTTCGCGATCGAATCGTTGGCCCGCCATGGCGTTGTTCAGTAGCGGTGTTAAGCCTTGGATAGCCCCTTCGCCAACTTCTGCGCGAAAGATGCCTTTGATTTCTGCGCCATTTTTCAAATATTCGGTTTTTTTATAGCGCCCATGTTCATCTTCCGCTTCGAGAACAAAAATATCATTCGTAGGGTTGCCATTAACAACCGCGGTATAGATGCCATCGCCATCGTCGTCCTCTGCCGGCGTGCCGTTGATACGAATCCAGGCAACATCGCTAGCATCGTAGGCGGATAAATGCACCGTAGGGTTCGCTTCTGAACCACTAATTTTAACCGGTTGCACCGTTGGGCCTTCAGTATCGGCAATAAACGTCATTGATGGGCCAGCATTCAAAATCAACTGCGGGTCGATCACCAGTTTGTTTGTGCCTTCTCGCATGAAATCTTTGAGATCGCTGAACTTGATCCAAGCCTGACGTGGCTCGTAGGTCATTTTGCGGCCTATTTGCACGCCATTGAAAAAGACCTGTAGATCACGTGGGCTGTCATAGCTGATTACCAGTTTTTCGGGTAGCGGGCTACTGCCGCCTTGATCGTGGTAGCCATCGTAAGTTTTATTGTTTTGAACGGAATTAACCGACACATCAGAGCGATTCGGGATACATCCCGACATTATTGTCGCTACTGACAGGGCAATGAGCATCTGTTTGATCATAGTGCCAACCTGTTTATTATTATTAGTTATTCGAGTCTATCACGGCGATTCAAGATGAAAAGTCCGTAACCTTTTCAAGGCGGCATAATATTGAAACAAAATGTAACAGTGTTGTTCATAGTAAGATTACAGGCTTTTAACTTATTGAAAATCCATAACAAATGGGGGGTGTATCTACTATTTGTAAATAGTGGAATATTCTTTCAAGTTGTGTTCAGGTAAAAAGAAATTACCCGTGTACACCCTAAAATGGGGGGAATATGCAAGATTTAATACAAGAACACGTTGTTTTTTGCCCGTATTGTGGCGAACGTATTTCGTTGCTATTGGATGTATCCGTTAGTGATCAAGACTACATCGAAGATTGTCAGGTTTGTTGCCGCCCGATGCATGTGACGGTGATTGTTGATGGAAGCAATATCAGTGTTAGTGTGTTTGACGAAAACAATAGTTTCTAACACTGACAGCCTATGCAAGTTTAGTGCTCGAGTACCGCTTGATACCAAGGAATCAGCGTGCTCTTGCGTTTTGCCTGATTGTCACCGGCATCGGTTGCGGCGAGAGGTGGCCTGCCGATAAATTTCTCGATAACGTCCCAAAAAGACGCTGTGGTTGAATGGTGAGACTGATCTAATAGCATCGGGTCTTCATTGTTATTGAGAGAGTCAGCGAGATAGTCTTCATCAAAAACGGGAATGAGCCCTAGCCNCCAGGCAGCAAACATTAGAAGCAAACGCGGTGTCTTGCTTAGTTCCTTGCTCACATGTACCTCGTCGCCCTCAGAAAAACCACACTTACTCAGGTAGGTGGCAATCGCTTGAATAAATTCAGTCATGTCTGAACGATTCAGTGGTTGCTCTTGAAGCTCAAGTGTCGTATCCGGTGTCGCGGTTTCTGCGTGTTGCCAGTAGCGTGGGAATACCGGATCACATAGGCGATGCCCGTTACTATGAAATGCCTGTAGAGCAATGGCTTGCTGACATACAGGAAGGGCAAGAAGGTAATCTTGTTGTTGTAATTGTGTTGTCATAGCGATGACTTTAGCAAGGGGTAAGCCAAGTTGAACTGCAATATCCCCAAGATTCTGCGCTTTTTCTGATGCCAATATTAGGTCAATTTGTGCGGAATCTATCTGCTGCCCTACAACCTGTTGGAGACGTGATTTAAGGCAGGGGTGCCGGTCGAGATAGTAGTTCGCCTGGCCCGTTAAGCCATACTGATTTAGCGCCATTGTCATACTTAGCGGGTCAAACGTCAGAATAGGATTGAGTAAGAGTCTACTGTGTTCTGATACCCAAGCACCATCATTGGCCACAAAGGTTTGTGTGAGCCATGTTTTTTCTGCGATCAGAACAACACCGTTGTAGTGGTGATCATCCAAAGCTTCGGTTAGCGAGCCGTTTTCAAGGTTGAATAAGGCTTCTTCCGACAGAACATAGGCCGATCGCTCAGTGTCGGCGAGCCGTTGATCGAAATACTCGCGGTAAAAATCACTATGGCGTAACGTCCCTCCGCGTTTAAAAAAGGGCTCTGGTTCAGCGTTCGAAAGATGCACGTGGGCAAACATAATAATGCCGTTGTCTGCGCACACGCGTTCGATATCCTCCGGATAGTCTGGGAAGTCATATCGATGAAGAACGTCATGTGCAAATACGAGAGATATGCTGTTCGCGTCAAATGGCAGGCGACTTCCTTTGCTGACAAACATCACCTCAAGATTCTTTGGTCGCTCCGGTTCAGAAAGCCACCAGTCGTAACCCGCATACCCTAGAACACTCGTGTTAGTATCCCAAATCGCAATAACACGCTGTTCTGGGAATAACGCACTTAACAGTAATGCATGCCAACCTGTGCGTGCCCAGGTATCGATGATGACATCACCTGGTTGAAGCTTTTCTTGTAACGCTGCCAGCAATGGAAATAACGCGCGTGTTGATTCATTAAACGGCTGCAGAGCTGCATAAACCTCAAGGATATTCCGGTCTTGTTTTTGCTGCATATAGCGAGGGTAGGAGGTCGGGTTTTCTTTAAACAGATTGAGTAACGGCGCAGGCAATGCAGCACTGCTTTGAACGGTTTCTGAAAATAGCGGAAATCCATTGATAACCGGGGTATAACGCTCACAAGCATCGCATACCAACCAGCTCAGTTCTGGTGATTCTGGCAGCTCTTCTGTCTTAGCGGTAAGCGCACCGAGGCAGCATTCACAAATCAGTTGTTCAGGTTTCATGTGTTTGCCTATTGATCCCAGTAGATGAATTCGCCACTGCCTGTGCCCCACACGTGCAGCGTGGCGAGTATCAGTAAGACCAGCCAGCCAGAACGGCCTACATTTATTACACTAGTTGGAACTCGTTCGATAGCACGCTGTAGCTGATCAGACATACGTTAGAATCCATTGGTTAACGGTTTCAATAATGGGCGCACCGCTAATGATGAAAGAAAATGTCAAACCCCAGCTCAACACTATGCTAGATGTCGCGATTAGTTTGTTTGTTATTGCAGAATTATCAGCCGGTATAACCACCGCATAAGCGCCACCGTTAGTGTGCTGTGTCGGGTTCCAACGTGTTCGGTTACGTGCTGTTTGCCACAATCCGGGTGCGTGTGTCTGATATAAACGGCATACGGCAATGCCGAGTGCGTGGTAAACGCCCCAAAGCAAGTAATAAAGGCTGAGCTCATGCCAAACACCCATCACAACCATGGCGGCGATAACGGCAATGAGAGGGTTTCGAGTCACAGATAACACCGGTGTGAAGATGTAATCCTTACACCAACTAGACAGAGAAATATGCCATCTTTGCCAGAATTCGATCAGGTTTTTGGCCTTTAATGGGTGATTGAAGTTCTCCGGAATACGGATGCCCATCAGTAGAGCGAAGCCAATAGCAATATCACTCCAGCCACTAAATTGCGCATACAAATAAGCCCAGTCGAGCAATGACTCAAGCCAGAGAGTCATCCAAGGTGCAAGGTCCAGAGATTCGGGCTTGCCTTGTAGTTTAAATGCGATTAGATAATGGCCTATGATGGCGACTTTGGCATAACCATAAACAATTCGCTCCAATGCCCGTGAAAAATCTGCGCTGTCCCAACGCCTGCGTTGCAAGCTGCGAACAAAATCCGGGTAACGATTGATTGGCCCAGCGACGACGACCGGTAAGAAAAATTGATAGTGAATTAGTTGTCGTAAATCTGCTTTGATTTTTCCACGAAAGCCTTCAACCACATAGTGAATATACCGACAACTACTGTAGGCGAGGCCAATAAAAGAGAGGTTCGCGATGAATCCAGATTCAAATCGCTGAAGGTATCGGATGACAACAAACTGCACCATCACATAGCCCGCGGCCGCCAAAACCCAGCCTTCCTGGCGTTGGCGATATTGGACAATCAAATACACCAAGAGGGTATTCAAACATAGTGCGATGGCAGCAGCAGGGGAGAAAACCGCAACAAAGATCAGCGAAGCCGCAGCGACGCCATCCATCTGGCAGCGTTTTGGAAGCGCCCAGGCAATGAGTACGAGCGCTGCCAGTGTTGCAAAATGCCAAGCGTGAAAATCAGTCATGACGGGTTTAGCTCCGCGGCCATTAGGGGGGCTAACCACTCCATAAAGATGGCTCGGCCACTTGGCGTCATATGAGCGCTATCGCAATAGTCATTCTGCACAGTAAGACCTTGTGGAAACTGCCAAAAATCTGCACCCGACTGCCGCGAAAGTTGTTCTGAAATTCGATTTATCATCGCGCGTTTTTCGGGGCCGAGGTGAGCTTCAGCTTGGGGTGAGCGACCTGCTTCTAATAGAACGACCTTTCCACCTTGAGCGATGACAGTTTGAATGAATGATAGATAGGGCTCAAACGCTGTTGGCTGAATGATATGAAGCCTTTCGTAGTTCTCTTCCATTTTTGCCGTATCGGTAGAATCTTTTTTCTGGCATTCCCTTGTCGTATCCCAATGTGGTTGTGGTTGAGTAGACGCAAATGTCGCGGTTAGATTCTGTCTGGATTGATGAAGGTTGTGTCGAAATGTCTTTAAAAATTCATAACCGCGTGCGAAATAAAAATTCTCTATCTGAATGACGACGAGATTCGGCTTAGCGTTGGCGAGTATTGGTAACAACGGCAAAAAATAATTGGGTCTAAGGCCTCTTTTTATAATTTTAACGACACTGGCATCAATATTTTGAGCCAGTAGAGAGTTCTCGATAGCTTCTACACCTGGTGCCGCTAATCCCAGCAAGGAATTCCCAATGAGTATTACCCGATTTCCTTGATCAGGCTGCCAGACTGGAGAAGACAATCCATATTCTTGATCGGGCGAGCCAAAAATGATATCCAACTCATGCGTCTCAAGATACGCCACGCCTAAAACGATGATGCCAACAATCCAAGCCCAGTAACGAAGCGGTAATGGTGGCATATCAGGCAACTTTCCTGCTGACGAGATCCCACAAATCATTCAACGATTCAGTTGCCATAATGTCCTGAGCAGACAACGTTACCCCCACTGCCTTTTCGACGGCCAACATCAGGTTCAAATGACCGAGAGAATCCCAGCCAGGCAATACACCCGCGCGGTCGGATAACGATAATGCAGCAGCATCTTGTTTAAAGGTATCGGCCGCTAACTCAAAAAGTCGTGCTTGTGAAAATTGCTGACCACTTGCAATGTCGCTGTCGGTGAGCCGAGATTTCAATGCCTCGATTTTCACCTTTCCTGCATCACCTTTGGGTAAAGTATCAAACAATGCGATGCGCTTGGGCACTTTGCGTTCTTCAATGTGTTGGCGACAAAAAGCGATGAGTGCTTTTTCATCCAGATCTGTATTGGCATCAAGTACAACAGCACTGACGACGATTTCCTGCCATTGTTCATCAGGCATGCCGACGGTCGCAACATCCGCAACGGATGGGTGTTTACGCAGGGCTTCATTGACCTCTGCCGGGTGAACGTTAAATCCACCGGAGATAATCAACTCTTTGATACGGCCGCTGATTTGGACAAAACCTTCGGCATTGATTACCGCTAAGTCGCCTGTTTTAAACCACTTTCCATCAAATACATCAGCGGTTTTTTCCTCGTCATTCCAGTAGCCGGTAAACACATTTTCACCCGCAAGCCATAGCTCGCCTTCTTCTCCAGGTGAGACGTCTTGGCCATTTGGGTCGACGATACGAATATCCATATCAGTCGGTTTTCCGATGGTGCCGAGCTGATAATTTTGGTCTTCTGGCCCACAAAAAATACCGCCAGCAACAGTTTCTGTTAGCCCGTAAATGTTATTAATACGTTGGTTGAAGCGTTGCTCAAGTCGCTGCCATAGACCACGCTCCATTAAACCCGCGACGGTAATCAGATGCTTAAAATCATCAGACTCAAAATAGTCATCATGCGCACTTAAGCGATCGATAAAGCTCAAAATCGTTGGCACCGTTATTAGGTGTGTAATGCGCAGTCGATATACAGCGTTAAGGTACTCTTCCAGATACTGCACATCCATCGGGCATGGTCTTGCCACCATGCCGCCGCAATAAAGGGCTAACACCGGGCCTTGGATGAGGCCATCTGCGTGGCTTAGCATCATATTGTTGAGTATTTTACTGTTGCTATCGTAACCAAACTGGTCGCAGAGAGTTTGTAGATGCGTTAGTAGGTTTGCAAAGCTGATACAGATACCCTTCGGCGCGCCAGTGGTACCTGACGAAAAGTTGATAAAGGCGATATCATCTGGCGAAGCAGTTAACGTTGGCTCAACTTCTGCAAGTTGGTTGAGAGATTCACGCCAGCCCTTCTTTTCGGCTTTTTTGAATCGAGCCAACAAGGCACTGCTTTTACTGGCAGTTTCTCGGCTAATGGCATAAAACGGAACAGACTCATCCTGAGAGTCGGCGTGCATGGATTCATCACCAATGATTAGTGATGCCTGTGCATGGCCGATCAGAGATAGGCGCCTTGCCGTTGTAAATTCAGGTGACAACACAACGGCTGTTACACCATTCATCAATGCAGCGGTCACCGCAATACTGACTAATTCATCATTATCACTACAAATGACAACACGATTGGCAGTTGAAACGTTGTGTTGTTGAAACAGCGCCGTTAATTGGCGAACATGTTTAGCCAGTGCGCCATAAGTCAGTTGCTGCTTTTCGAACAGACCAAAAACGTGTTGACGGTTTTCTGGCGCGTTAAACCCTGCATAAATTTCGGAGAGATTTTTCATATTTTTTATCTAATTAGTAACTGCTGTGGCGTGGTGTTTTCCAAGCCCAGTTCGCTGAAGTTGTTCGTCGACATGCCAAGTAAGAATGTCGTAATCACTGCCTAGCTCTGCGACCAGCTGATCACGTGTTGTTTGGCTCCACGCCTCAAAATCTTTGGTGGCAATGCCTTTTATGTGGACGTCAAATCTGACGCGGTCAGCGTCATCGATTATTGGAGTGACATTCGCATCCAGGATGCGTGTGTTATTTTTTAGCCAGCTTTCGACTGCGTCGGGAAAGATCCACTCCGTGCTTGCGGACTTAAATCCACGATTGATGCGATATAGCCATTCAACATTGCCGGATTTATGAATATGCACACAATCGCCAGTGTCAAAGTAGCGGCGTTGAGTGAGAGAACCGCCAAAGTAGCCGAGAAACAAACCTGTGGTATAGATTCGAAGTTCACCGATGCCGAATGGGCTTTCGTTACCGTCTTTGTCGACGACAACGATATCAACGTCGTCGCAGGCGCTGCCTAACGACGATGATTCAGGCTGGTAGTCTTGCGCGGATTCGGCAATCACTAAGCCGCCGGTTTCAGTTAAGCCATAGTAATCCAATAGCTTGATGCGAGTGGTCTGATACAGATGCTGTTTATCCGCCGCGGCAAGACGCGCACCGGTGCAAAGGATCAGAGACAGGTGTTGATTCAAATGGGTGAGTTTGTGACCAATCCGTGCCATCTGTCGTACAAGTGAAGGCCCGATAATCATCACATTGGCTGAAGATTCTTCCAATGCCGTTAACACACCCGCCAGATCGCGATCAAACTCACCGTCATAAATGGTGCAGGCGCTCATCAGTGGCAACATAATCGAACCACGAAACCCGCTCATGGTATGTGACTCGGCACAATTAAGCAGGGTTTGGCTCGAATGCAGCTGAAACTGGTCAATAAAACGGTTGGCCGACGTCACTATGTTTTGTAGAGAATGACAAACACCTTTCGGCGTACCACTGGAGCCCGATGTAAATAGTATTAAAGCGGTATCTAGCGAATCCCAGCGGTAGCCGCTGGCGAGACTGAAAGTATCACTCGGATCACCGAGCCAATGGTCAAGGGCGAGGGTGTCGCAATCCGTTTCCAATACTAACGATAAGACCTGAGCTTTCTCGATTAGCGTTTCGTTGCGGGCAATCAACAGTGAAGGCTGCAAGGTTTGCAAAGCCACTTGGCGCTGGCTCACGCTGAAGTGTTCGGGAACCATCGCAACTTGCCAGCCGGCATGCCAAGCACCAATAACCAATAGACGGCCGATATCATCGGGCAAACCACATAGGGCAAGTACACCACGCCTAGTGACAGTGTCTAGCCGCTCACTAAATTGAGCCGATAGAGACACGAGTTCACCGAGCGATCCGTCATCTTCTATTTGGGTAAACGTTTTACAGTGAACAAACATCGTACAAGGAATCTATCCGTGATTTAGGGAATTCAGATATGAGCAGCGGGCCCATACTAACGTAAATGGCGTAAAATTGAACCATACTTTAGGGTGACTAGCTGTTCCAAACCTTATGGAGGCAGGTTTCATTGCGGCAGAACTATGCGATCGATTTTTCAACTTTTCAACGCTGTTGCCACCGAGGTTATTCTCGACAATGTTCGCATGGTTGTCGGTGAAACATGCCTAATTCGTGTGCTTCAAAGGCACAAGCGCATCCTGCGGTTTTTCTACCCCACGAACATGCATTATCAATTTGTCAGTTTTGACGAGGCACCTTTCGATTGAGAGAATAAATATCGGATGGCACTCACTCAAACTTGAACAAGGAACCGATATGATCGACCACCTCAGCACCTACACCACCGACTACCCCAAGACACATGCGTTTTACCAAGCCGCATTCGAAACCCTCGGGTATTCTCAGCAGGCAGAATTTGTAGCGCACTGGAATGAAAGCTTCCCGACGCAACGCAACTGTGCATTCGGGCCTGAAGGTAAGCCCGTGTTCTGGATTATCGAAACTCAAACCCCAGCAACACCTCGCCACATTGCCTTCGCAGCAAGCAGCCGAGCAGCGGTCGATGCATTTTATCAAGCCGGGTTAGCCGAAGGCGGGCATTGCAACGGCAAACCCGGATTGCGACCGGTTTACCATGCCGACTATTACGGCGCATTTTTAATCGACCCTGACGGCAACAATGTAGAGGCCGTATGCCATTTGCCTGAAAACTAAGCACGCTCAAGTGACAGGCCTGCATCGAACAGCTGAGTCGTATTCAATCTGTATTTACGCAAAAGTGCCCTTATCCAATTCACAAGTCATCAGTCGTATGAGCGGTGTATAAAGATGCTCGCGTACCCATGCATCGCCTGTGGTATCGGTATGCTGGCGCAAGGCACGGGTTCCAGATAAAATGCGCGCCTTTATCCCCAGTCGTTCCCCGTAGTTACTAGTGGTGTGTTGTTTTCTGTCCCTAATGTCGGGTGTTGACGGTGCAGCCTTTAATCAAGAGCAATTTATGTCGTCAAATGCCCAATACAAACCTGTTATCGTTTTAGGTGCAGGCGCCTCCGGCCTTATGTGTGCGATTGAGGCCGGGCGGCGTGGGCGTGATGTGCTGGTGTTAAATAACGCGAACAAGCCAGGCAAAAAAATTCTGATGTCTGGTGGCGGCCGGTGTAATTTTACCAACCTCGAGGTTGGGCCCGAAAACTACCTATCAGAAAACCCACACTTCTGCCGTTCGGCACTCTCGCAATACACGCAGTGGGATTTTATTGGCAAAGTGCTAGAGCACAGCATTGCTTATGAAGAACGCGAACACGGGCAGTTGTTTTGTGTGAATTCCGCCAAAGATATTCTCAATATGCTGCTTGATGAATGCGCCAGTGTTGGAGCAGAGATTCGCAACAAATGTGATGTGCAGCAGGTTATCCCGCTAGATGCTGCTGTAAAGGCACACCCCGATGCACGCTACAAATTGCAAACACTGCAGGGCGATTTCTATTGCCATTCCTTGGTGATAGCGACCGGTGCGTTATCGATTCCGACCATGGGGGCGACCGGTTTTGGCTATCAGCTAGCAGACAGCCTCGGCTTGCCGGTTATCGAACGCCGTGCTGGTTTGGTGCCTTTTACCTTCACAGGCGATTTAAAGAGTACATGCGAGCATCTCTCCGGCATTGCCATTCCAGCCACGATTACATGCAACGGGCAGCAATTCACCGAAGCCTTGCTATTCACGCATCGCGGCATGAGTGGCCCAGTCGTGTTGCAGATCTCCAACTATTGGCAATTGGGTGACACCATCAGTATTGATCTACTGCCATCTGAAGATCTACAAAGCCAGCTTGCTGCCTTCAAACAACAACACCCGAAAACTCTATTGCGCTCTCTATTAACGGAATATCTGCCCAAGCGCCTAGTGATGGCATTGCAAGCACGTTGCTGGGCTGACTATGCCGACACGCCAATGGCCGAAATACCCGATCGCATACTTCACAACGTTGCTGAACAAATTCATCGCTGGGTGGTTAAACCCTCCGGTACAGAAGGTTACCGCACGGCAGAAGTCACCCTGGGCGGTGTTTCAACGCAAGTGCTCAGCTCCAAAACGATGGAATGCAATCAATGGCCGGGGCTTTACTTTATCGGTGAAGTTGTTGATGTAACCGGTCATTTAGGCGGCTATAACTTTCAATGGGCATGGTCGAGTGGGTTTGTTGCCGGCAAAAACGTCTAATAATCCCAACATGGTCTGATACTGCGCCTTCTGGCTGAGGCAGTTTTTAATAGCAGGTTGGAGTATTGGTAAAAACCGATTACAAAAGATGTAGAGAGCTGCGTGGGAGCCCTGTGCAATTACTCCAATAAGGGGCGAGGTATATCCAGAAGAAGCTCCGAATCAACGACATAGATTTGTAATGCCGCTCTCGTTTGTATTCGTGAGACTTTCCCGGACTACCTCTCTCAAGGATGTTTTTTCGGTAACGGAAAATTCGATTGAACTACTCGGAAAGCACACTCAAAATTTTTCTCATCACGGCAACTAAATTCAACATAGTTGCAGATCGATACCGTGCGTTCTCCATGGATATAGAAATGTGAAAGATTTCTAGAGCAAAGTCTACCGATAGATATTACCTCTGAATTAAAATTCTAGGCCGAGTAACGTCAGGCAAGATCTAAGCTGCAACACGTTGGATAGTAGCCTTTGATCGAATAGATGGCCGACTATTGCTGTGAATACATCCCATTAGATAATCCAGAACGGGGGAATTGACGATCTGTGCATTCAAATGTGAAGGGTAGTAAGCCGGTGCTTTAACTAGCTGACGTTCAACCATCTCATTGATCACAGGCAAATAGTCGAAACCTGTTTTTCCCACGTAGAGATTTTTTATATCTCTCTGCTTGGATAGTTCAAAAGCCTTGCTGACACCATTCAAATAGAGGTAATCTTTGGTGAAACCTCCACCCCGATGTACGCGGACAGCAAGATTAAACGCCTCATCTTGTGACAGCAGATGCTCTTCCACTAAATAGCTGTAGGTATGCCTGAAGTCGTTACGTGTTAACATCTCGCGCACCGCTAATACACGTAGGGCTAGACCTTGTAGGCGCTCGAGGGTCATATTACCTGAGCGGTACTCATTCAATATCGCCAATCCTTCTTGAGTCAATGTACTACCAGGCAATCCTATAGAAAATACCTTCAAGCGCTGAGTTTGCGCATTCAATGTTGTGGCCATATGAACGCCCAGCTCATGGTGCACCAAGGCCTTGGCTTCGGTTAGCGATACGTTTAGATCTTTGGCGATCATCACAGCCTTGCGGCTGTTGGACACCATTGCTTTGGCCACAAGCTTGGTATTGGCTTCTACCTTACAGCTCATGTTCCATTGTTTCGCAGCATCACGCATCATATTCAGCAGACCTTGGGTTGATACAGTTTCGATTTGCGGCTCTGTATAACTGCTGGCGTGAAGGAAAAACTGTGCATTTTTTACATCAGACTGACTAGGTTCGCCATAGTACTTCAACGATTCATAAAGAAATTCCGGCTGGCCAGCTTTGACAAGTAGACCAATTTTTTCACTAAGCCCGTTAATAACATCTCTGTACAGAGATTGGATGCTCGGATCACGTATCGTATTCACAGGTAGGTGATAGAGCTGTTCACGGAATTGATAAGGGTCAATGTCCAGCTGACGATAGCGAAACTGTGGTAGATAGTTTCCGTTAGTCTTAAAAAACTGCTTACGCTCGGCAGCAATATTCAACGGATTGATATAAAACAGTGTCTCCAAATTTTTGGCTAGCTGATACAGCGCTCTATCGATCTTGATAATGGCTGGGTCAATCTTCTCCGCCAGCATATCAGTCTTCTTAGCGCGTTTTTTTGTGGTAAAGCGCCGAGAAAAGAAAGTAGACACATCAACCAAACATTGTTTGAACTGTTCACTTAAGGCTTGCATAACTAGTGGGTAAATTTCACCGGTGAGCTCATCCATAAACACCTTTTTCACCTCAAGGGGCAATACTAGAGTGTTTTGAAAGCGGCTATTTACATGGGAGATCATATATCCACGACCGAAAAACACGGCATTTTCCCGTGCAGACACAGGCATATTTGGTAATTCTAGGTTAGTTAAGCCTCTCAGCGCCAAGTCGACAGCTGGCAGCCAGCGATCCAGATCAATTTGTTCGGTGCCGATATTAAATGTCGGCGTTTCATCGTCGCGGCGCATATGGTTATACGAATGCACATCAAAGATCAGTGCCGCACCAAATTGTTTTTCAATAGCGGTGATCAATGCATCCAGAATGCGATAGAACTGCTGGTGCTTGCGCAGAGATTCATGCCTTTCTCTATTGGGCAGTTTTGTGGCCCAGACAGTTTTGCCCCAAGCTTTATTGTATATACAATTGGCGATCGGACGATTGAGATCATATTCATAGCGCGAATCTCTCGCCATTAACGTGATAGGCATAGACTGAATCAACTGATCTGTGAATGGATCTTCTTCATAAAAACGCTCTTCTTCCGAGAGAGCACAGTTGCCGATCAATGCTGTTCTGAAGCGATGGCCGGAATGCACACTGGCACAAATCACTGGCGTATAAGCCTCAATTTTCAAGTTGAAACTACCGTCTAGCACTTCACATTCAAAGCACTCGCCGGCCTCGATGTGCGCTAAAATTTCCTGTTCAGACAGCTTCAGCATCTTCGATCACCTGACGGAAAGAATTTTTACGCTCTACAACCAATTCTCGGGCTGCCACCACATTTTCAATAAAGTCGAGAATCGATTTTTGCAGCTTAGTGCGATTCAGTTTATTGATACGACTGATACCGCCAGGGCTTAATACGTTTACTTCCAGTAGCTTGCCGTTAATCACGTCCAGCCCAGCCAGATAAAGACCATCCCTTACAAGTTGTGGTCCGATAGCTTTGCATAGCAGCTTTTCCTCTTTGGTCAGTTGATGTTTAACTTCTTTACCACCAGCATGGATGTTCGAGCGAATATCCTTGTCTGAAGGTACGCGGCGCATGGCTCCGATGGGTTCGCCATTTAGCATCATGATGCGCACATCACCTAAATGAGCGCCTTCGCAATACTCCTGCAAAATGACATAGTTGCCCTGATCACTACCGATGTAAAATTCCAGCAGGGACCGAAAATTTTGCATCGCACTTTTTTCAACCACAATCACCCCCTGGCCGCCATAGCCATTCAAGGGCTTCATAATCATCTTTTCTGTGCCTGATTCTTCCATGACCTGTTCTAGATATTCCCGACTCTTGGATACATAGGTCACAGGAATATAACGTGCGGCTTCGCCATTAAAAGATGCGGGATAGAGCTTGTTATTGGCGATACGCAAGCCATCAATATCATTCATAATGAACACGTCATTGCGCACGGAATCCAAAAAATTCAATGCAGTAGTATCCAGTGGAGGGTTGGCGCGCATGATGATTACATCAAACCCCCCCAGTGGCAGCTTGCAGCGCTTGAACTGTGCCGTTTTATAGAAAGACGGGATGTTGCTGCTGATCTTGTCTGTCTTCTTCAGCACATTACAAAAACCATAAGGTACACTTTCCCTTATGGTCAAGTTGTTGGGTGTGGTGAGGGCTACAGTCAGGCCTCGCGTGGCCGCCTCGTGAATCAAACGCAAGGTGCTGTCGGATTCAGGGTCAATGCGATCCCAAGGGTACATTAGAAAGCAGATTTTCATAGTACTAAGTCCTTTCATCACTAGAAAGTTCTGATCTCATGCTTTCAGAAAGTACGCCAGACAATGGTGAAGTTGCCACTGCACTATTGGCCTTTTCACAGTAGTGTAACCAGGTAGTTTCGTGGGGCGTTTCTGCATTTCTCTGCCCATGACATACAGCAACAAAGGCCCGTTCTTCGTCGTTTGCTGGTTTCCTTAATCCATTGTGTAGTTCGTCATAAGCAACGCCGTGTTCCTCCAATAATGCAACTTGCTGAATGGTAAATTCTCCACTGCGAGCAAAGCCATAAGGAAACAGAGCATCGGCATAAAAGCGTTTAGTACTGGCAAAAGAGCTAGTGGTCGTCATCGTGTTAGATACCTTCAATAGGTTTTTTAATCTGCCGATGATTATTTTCTTGAAATAGAAACGAGTAAAATGATAGTTTTTTCTAGTTATCGATAGATTTATTTGATCAAGGTACCATCATGAATGTTGACCTGTTACGAACCTTTTTGGAGGTGGCCAAAACTCGCCATTTTAGCCACGCCGCAGAAAACCTTTGTTTGACGCAATCAGCGGTTAGTGCACGCATCAAGCAGCTCGAAGGTCTTGTCGGGGCGCCGATATTTACGCGCCAACGTAACAACATTTTGTTGACTAACTCAGGTGAGCGTTTATTGCCTCATGCAGAAAACATACTGGCTGCCTGGCAACTCACACTTCAAGAAGTGGGCGTTCCAGAAAAAAAGAATGCGCAGCTTTCTCTCGGCGGCACTTCAAACTTATGGGATACATTTTTACAGTCGTTGCTGCCGCAGCTATCTATAGAATTTCCTAATCTTTATATGCGCACCGAAATTGATAATTCACAACACCTAGTGCGTTCATTGCTGGGTCGTCGCGTTGATATTTTCGCCACACTAGATCCNCCAGCGAACAATGATTTTGAAACTGAAGTAATCGGCGACTTAGAACTGATTATGGTATGCAATCATGCCGATAAGCAGATGAGTAATGTACCTGTTATGGGCCATGTGTTTGTGGATTGGGGAACAGCGTTTAATATTCAGCAAGCACGATTATTCGCTGAGCCAGTGGCTCCCATACTGCATACTGCACAGAGCCGCATTGCATTGGAGTTTATTCTTAGCCACCGAGGAGCGGCCTACTTACCTAGGGCACTAGTACAACCCTATCTGGATGATGGCAATCTGTTTCAGGTCGCAGAGTCTCTGGAAGTCCGGCAAGAAGTCTTTGCGGTATATTTAAAAGGAGCAGATACCAGCCTTTCAGTCGGCCCTATCATCAACTTCCTTAAAAAGCAGGATATTCGTCCTGAAATAGCCATGACACCTATCGAAGATGATTTCCAGTTAAGTATCGAGGAGAGTTGAACCAAGATAATTTATATGAATGCGCTTAAGGGAAAACGAAAGCGCACTTACATGCTGTACAGATAACAGCTTAGTGCAAACAGTCTTCATATCGACGGCCTTCACATTAGCAACGATAAAGTGCGCATCTTTTGCATTTTTTATTTTTGAAACAACATCTTACTGTCATATCCGATGATTAGGATGCCTCATTGATTCCTGCCATTGCGATGTTATTTTCGAAAATGTAGTGTGATTTGATCAAGCGCATACCGTTGGCGCTTGTGATGTGTAGTATGCAAGGCGTGTTTGCCAAGCCGAACAACCGAGATTGGAGAGCATAAGAATGGTAAAACGACAAAGCTTGATGAAAATACACGTGCTACTTGCGGCGTTTATCCTGCCTGCGGCACTGATGTTTTTTGTGACCGGCGCCCTATACACCTGGGGTGTAAAGGGTAGCTACGACACAGATACCTACACCATTACCCTGCAACAACCGCTGCAACCGAATCTCAACCAACTGCTACCCATCGCCAAACAACAACTGGCCGATAAAGGCCTGAGCGAACCCACAGGCAACGCCGGTGTAAAAAAACTGGGGACATCGTTCGCGTTTAGCTGGAGTGGCAGTAACCGCGATATGTCGATTGCCCCCACAGCCAACCCGCTAAAAGCCCGCGTGGCGATTAAAGACACCAGTTTGTATCGTCACTTTGTACAGCTACACAAAGCCAAAGGCGGGGTCGCCTTTAAAGTGTACGCAGCCTTTTTTGCGGTGGGCTTGTTGGTTATTCTTTTATCCGGTTTTGTGATGGCCTGGCAAACACCCAAGTTAAAAAAGTTGACCCTGATCAGCACCGTTATCGGCGCCATGTTTTTCGTGTTAATGGCATGTATCGCTTAAACGCTTAAGATGTTGCCTGTAAATGTATCGTCGATCAGCATCGTTAACGGCGATGTTTCGACAAAGCGCGCCAACGGGTTTGTGATTTGAGCGTTACACGCGCCGACGCAAACGGCAGATTGTGCCAACCCAATAAACCGGCGATTGCAGTAAGACCAACGGGTGATCTAAACACGGCCACCCGCCCTATAAAGGGTATACAGGTGTACTTTAATAACGCCAGAACGCGGCCAACAAACAGCAAACAATAAGAAAGACGTGATCATAAAAATCGCACCAAGGGGCGCTTATGAAACACGTATTCGACACCACCAAGCACGAGCACACACAAAAGCAGAAGCCAACACAGAGCCAGCGCCGATCAATGCCGGTAGGCACGCGAGCTTGGGTTGTTTTCTCCGGTATATTGATACTCGTTGCTATGGCTTCAGGCCTAGTGGGTTGTGGCGGCTCACCAACCCAACCCCAGGCAGCAGCAGCGGAGCGCGCAGCCCCATCTGCCAAACCCAACACACGACAGCTAGTGTATGCCGCCAAACGTTTAGGTAACGACCCGGCCATCAGTTTAGTAAACGATGTAATGAACATAGCGCTGTTGCGCTCGCGCTCCATCTTTGAGAGTGATGCACTGCTAAGGCAGCTGTACCACAACTACGTGCAGCTAGGCGGTGAGGGCGCTTACGACAAAAAACAGTTTGATATTCGCTACGTCGTGATGCCAACACACCATCACAGCCTCAATACCCGTGCCTCAACATTAACCATCTCAGCGCCAGCGTTAGGTGGGCTAACCATCATGGCAGATTTTCGTGGCTCAACCAGCAAGCAGGTGCGTAACGCTACCACCACGGTTACCACCACAGTAACGACCAATACAACCGTGTTCTCCGAGGTTCAATACCTCAGTTTTACGGGGTCTATCACGATTAAAACAACGCTTGAAGGCGCAACCACGCGGGTATTCGTCAACAGCATGGCTGACGGGCTCGGACATGCATGTGACGTGGTAACTGCGCGTGAAACATCGGTAGGGGTGGGAGCGATCACTGTGGTGTCGGCAGGGGGAATACCCTTGCCGCTACCGGATGCCGTAGGGTGTGTTTTTTGAGGGGTAAGTTGGCGTTTTACTTTAGTGGCTAAATCTGTAATATGAATAATAAGACAACGGATAAACGTTAGTGCTGTATCTCAATCTTACGATCATAAACCCACGAAACTTTCGCGACGAAGCTGACTGCTCAACGATTAACATTCAGAATGTTGTACTTACATTGTTGGCAGGCTATTAGAAGGCTTTCTATTCGACTAATGATCGACAAAACAAGTTTCACTATCTGTTTATCGTGGCCATAAAAAGCTCTGCCGACAACACAAATCATCGGCAGATGCATCGATATCAGATACAGGATTGAAAGCACATTTTTGATCGAGTGCAGATAGTAAATGTTGACTGAATCAATATATGTAAAATGCTAGCGTTGACTAACAATGTTGTTAGTGTGTTGATTGTAAAAAGAAACTAGTTTTATGGTCATAGTATTCGTTGAATATATATGGTCGAAAAATATTGACTGTTTCATAAGATCTAACTGTTAAGCAATGTAGGGAGTTTCTTGCGTGGCAAAAGCGGATAAGAGAATTACCGGCCTGTGGCATGTGTTGCGCCAAAAAAATGAACTTGAATCAATAAGTACAAGTGAATTTGAGGAAATGGCTAAGAACAAAGGGCTTCAGGTAGTTGAGGTAAGTCAAATTACCTATGGTTTCAATTTTAGCCACAGAGCGATTTTGCTAAAAACCAATGATCAAAAAGCTATCTACCCGAGACTTCTGCTAGAGAATAATGAAAGCTATAAAAATAGCATCGAAGCGAATGATAACCATCAGCTATTTTGGGAGAAAGTAGACTGGTTTTCTCCTCCATTTATTCCTAGGTGTAAGATCTACGATCCATTGAAATATCGTGGAATAGATATTAGAAATCATGCGTCTCGTCCAAAGCATGATATCTAGCGTTTGTTTGGGACTGCACTAGCAGATATATATAATCTCTCGAACATTATTCCTACAACCGAAGTCACGTTGAAGCAATCCACAACGATCGAACCTCATGTACCATTAATTCGGGAAGCAATCCTGGCATTCTACAGTGGTATGAAGATAGTCGCTATTGGTGCGCTAATTCCTATTGTTGAAAGTATACTTACCAAATTAGTGGGGAATAATAATTCAGAGCTAGTGCTGATTGATAAAGTACACTCTTGTATTAATAGTGCGATCGAAAACGTTATTCGAGATCACTATGGAGAATTTACGTGGATTCCTTCTGAGTATGTTGATCTAAAATATTTGAAGGTCGTTGATGAGCGAATATTTATGCTTGAAACACTCAGAGGCTGGTTGGTAAACAGCTTCTATGTGAAAACAAAGAGCTATGAAAATGTTTCTGGCTTCAATCGACATATATTTGCACACGCGAAATCAGATGATTGGCAAAATGGGGAGAATTTTTTTAGAGCTCTAGGTATCATTCAAGCCCTAGCTTTCGTAGAGGCGTATGCGATTGACAATAGTGCAGTTAGCATCTTTGGCCCCGACCCAGATTCAAATTGTGAGGCTCTTCGCGAGGAAATATTCGCATGCCTGAACTATCAATCGCTAAAACAACAGGTATTAACTCTTCAAAAGCAGTCACGAGGCCTTCCTTTTAATCCAACCAGTTCAGATGATGGCTGGCTTACCCGTGCCTCGATGCTTTCAGATGCAATGAATAATGTAATAATTCCCCAACTTAAAGAAAAAGGTTGGGATTGCTTTGAAGTATCTGATCCTGAAAAAGATGGAGAGTACGTTACGGTAAAGTCGAGAAAAGACGATGCCTGCCTTAATGTGGCGTTACTCTTCTCGTGTGCAACAGATAATTCTATATACAGGTCGCTGGCTAAGGAACATTCTTATATTCTTTATTCAGGCGCACAGTACCATCAAAAAGAGTTTGCGCGAGATGTAGATGCGGTCGTACGACCTATGAATGCATGGATCGCCCCAGAAAATGCTTAACAAGGCGATGAATTTCGTTCCGGGCTAAAGCCCTCCACCGGACATATATGGACACCCTGAACATTACAATACTAATTACTATTTCTTTGCCTTCAGTCTTCACTTCACAATAAACAAACGGTCTTCGACATATATCCGGCTTCTGATCACGCACAAATAATG